>DSBB01000409.1 GCA_011046175.1 Candidatus Hydrogenedentota bacterium
ATGTCGCCGTCACATCCTACAGCCCGGCGGTGCGGGGTTTGCATATCGTCAAACATATTCGTAGGCGCTTAACACCAGTTGGCTGACAATTTTTTGTCCGTTTGACCTATAGACCACGACTACCGTCATTCCCGTGAAAACGGGAATCCGGAAGATACAAGAAGAACTGTTAACGCCAGATGGATTCCCGTTTTCACGGGAATGACGGAAAGGGTTGAGTTTTTGTGTATTACTTAAATTGGGGGCAAAGGGTTGCCGGAAGTCCGCAGCAGGACAGTTGGCTTCGGGTCCGACAACGGCTGCCGCTTTGTACGGAAGCGATAAATCTGTTATATTTTCCATACCGTATGAGTCCGGCTGCATTTGACGATTGCTATTGCGGCACTTGTGTTATATGCCAAATCGCCCCACTGAAACAAGGAGAAAATCATGGAGATGAAGCGTAGAAGTTTTTTGGCGAGCGCGGCGGCGGGCGCCGGTGTGTTTGCGACTGGTTCAAGCAAGATTGCAACGGCGGCGCCGGAAGGGCGTCCCTTTGCCCATTTACCCTTAAAGATTTCGTGCAGTTACGGTTGGCTGAGTGATTGTCTGCCGAAGGGAAGTTCTCCGATGGATGTTTTCAAACTTGCCGCTGAATGGGGTTTTCCGGCGGTCGAACATCTCGGAGCGGGCGGCGACAGGCGCAACTATGAGAAATACGCCGAAGCGTCTCGTGAGACAGGCGTCAACTGGAGTTGCATCATGGGCGCGGGCCGCATAGCGCAGGGAGAAATGCTCGATGTGTCGCAACACGACCGTTTGGAGAAGCAATGTCGCGAGTCTATTGAACAGGCCAAGGGGCTGGGCTGCAAATGCATAGTGGGACTCACCGGCGAAACCCATTCGGAGTGGACCATAACATACGATAAGTGCGCCCAGAATGTGATTAAGTTTCTGCGGCGCGTCAAGGGTATGCTTGAAGACAACGGCGTCATTATGGTGCTTGAGACATTGAACCAGCTGCGGGATCATCAGAATTTCTGGTTGACGACGACGGATCAGGCGCAGATGATTGTTCTGGCGGTGGACAGCCCCAATGTCAAGCAGCTGTATGATATTTATCATCAGCAGATTTCCGAAGGCAATCTGATACCCAATCTGCGCGCCAATATTGACGGCATAGCCCATATCCACATCGGCGACAATCCCGGTCGCAAACAACCCGGCACCGGGGAAATTAATTATCCCAATGTATTTAAGGCGATAGCGGAAACCGGTTATGACGGATATCTTGCCGTGGAATGCGGATACACCGACGGGCCTGAAAACGCGATACGCGACCTGCTGAAATGTTTCGACGGCTGGGCATAGAATTGCAGCACCTGAAACAAACGGCGTTCACCACCATCGCTTCGTTGCAGTGGCGGTGAACGCCGTTGTCATTGAACACGCTGCGGCCGGATTACACGACTTCCGGCACGACGAAAGGTTCACGGTATTCGCGCGTAAGCATGCTGTTGGCTTCGTCGTCGTTCCTGACCATTTCGTTATCGGTGTCTATCTCGAGTACGCGATTGACGCGCGCGCCGGTCAGCGCGTAATGAGAAAGGGCTGACGAGTAGTGTCCTTCGATGGGCGGCGCGTTCAATTTTCCCGCGTCACGACTGCGAACGCAATCAATGAAGTTCTGGTAGTGATACAGATCGTTGCCGTCGTTGGCCTGCTTGACCAGTTTGTTGTCCTTGCCTTTGTACGCCTTGTAGCCGCCATAACCGGGGAACGTCATCCAGCCTTCGGAACCGTAGAAAATAACCCCGAACGAGGTGCCGCCCGCCTCGTCGTTTGTACACCACGGACGCACCTCGAGCGTCATCATTTTATCTTTGCCGTCTTTTCCTTTGAACATGAAAGACGATGAGGATACGTTAAAGATTTCCTTGGCGTCATCCCACAGGAACATGCCGCCCATGGACGTAACCCGATAAGGAACGTCAACATCAAGTCCCCAACGCGCCGCGTCAAGCTGATGAACGCCCTGGTTGCCGATGTCGCCATTGCCATAAGCCCACACCCAGTGCCAGTAATAATGCACATACACGCCCTCGCCGCGTTCATTGACTATGAACGGCTCTTCTTGGGCGGGTCCTTGCCACAAATCCCAATCAAGGCCGGGAGGCGGTTCGCCGGGCAGCCCCTTGCCAATGTCGGGACGCCATTTGTAGCATACGCAACGCGCCATGTAGACATCGTCGCCGATAAGCCCGTTTTTCAATTCCTGAATGCCTTCCTGAAAGCCGGGATTGCTGCGCAGCTGTGTGCCGTGCTGCACAATGCGCTTGTATTTTTCGGCGGCTTCCACCACCTTGCGGCCTTCATAAATATTGTGCGTCATCGGTTTCTCGACATAGACGTCTTTGCCGGCCTGACATGCCCATATTGTCGCCAGGGAATGCCAGTGATTCGGTGTGGCAATGGAAATCGCGTCAACATCCTTGTCCTCGAGCACTTTGCGGATGTCCTGTTCCATTTTCGGCGCCGGTTTGCCTGAACGCGTGAAGGATTCCGCGAGTTTGTCGTTGAGTAGCCGCGAATCCACATCGCATACGGCCACGACATCCACATTCTCCAGTTTGGCGTAGCCGCTCAAATGGCTTTTACCGCGTCCGTTAATGCCCATCACGCAGACGCGCACCCGTTCGTTCGCGCCCGCCCATGATGTCTTGGACGTGCCAAGCAAAACACCGGCGGCCGCGCCCGAGGCGGCGGTTTTGATAAACGATCTTCTTGTAATTGGTTTCATGTTTTATCTGCTCCTTTGAGTTGGTTGTAACACAGCGTCTTCATACTAGCAAAGGCATGAGTGTCCAATCAAAAATGCGCATACGGACTTGTTCAAAAAACGGCCAAATACAACGCTCTTTTTGCTAAACCGTCACTTCCCAGCCTTTCTTGAAAACGGGCTTGACAAGAGCCTGTGCCGTAGGTGCGTTTTTGCAGGTCATCGTTTTATGGTCCCAGTCAAATTCATCGCCGCTCCGAAATGCGTTGTTTGCGAGCAATACTGCTTCCGCCATGGGGCCGGTGTAGTCGAAATTACAGGTTGGCGGTGTTGCATCGCCCTTGCAGGCGTTAATAAATTCCTGTCGGAATCCCGGCGATTCGGGAATAAACGGCTTGGGCCCTTCGAAATCGGCATATTTATCGGCGGGCAGCAGCCTGTAGTTCTTAAAACCACAAAGCAACATGCCTTTCGATCCGATAAAGAGCGTATTTCCATCTGCCGGTACTTTCAATTCACGCAGTATTTGCGGCCCGCCTTTAATCTGGTGCCAGTGCAGTTTTACCGCCGACCGGTCGCCTTTTGCGGGAAAATCAAGAGTTGCGTGGAATTCTTTGGGCGTCATTTCCGGGTGGGGTTGGGGTCCTCCGGCGCTCACATGAGTGGGATAATCCAAATCAAGCGCCCAGAACGGAATATCGAGAATATGACATCCCCAGTTGCCTGTTTCACCTGTGCCGAAATCCCACCAGAAGCGCCACCCATAAGGAGTGATATTCGGGTCGTAAGGTTGGTGTTCCACCGGGCCAAGCCACAGTTCGTAGTCAAGCGTGTCGGGAACAGGGTGTTCATCCGGCACGCGGGGTACCATGCCCCGCTCGCTGTCAATCCAGCTGTGCACCTCGGCCACTTCCCCGATTGCGCCCTTTTGAATCAGTTCCACCACGCGGCGCATATTGGGGAACGCATGGCGTTGCGCGCCCAACTGCGTGACCCGTTTGTTTTTGCGCGCCAGTTCGGTGAGAATGCGCGTCTCCCATACCGAATGAGCGAGGGGCTTCTCCAAATACACGTGCTTGCCCATGTCCAGCGCCATATACGCTGGATGGAAATGGGTGTGATCGGGGGTACTGATCACCACGGCGTCTATGGCCGGGTGCATCTTGTCCATCATTCGGCGGAAATCAGTGAATTGTCCGGACTTCTCGAAATTCCTGTAAGCCGGCCCGCCGCGTTCAAAGTCCACATCACACACGGCGACAACATTTTCCCGGCGCATGTCCTTGTAGTTGTCCTGGCCTTGGCCGCCGACGCCGACAAAAGCGATGTTGAGTTTTTCATTGGCAGAATAAGTCCGCGCCATTGCCGCGCCTGATTTTAATCCTGCGAGACCGAACACGGCGGATTTTACAAAGGAACGTCGCGTCATTTTTGCAAACATAAACACTCTCCCATGACCATTGGTATGCTTCTGCTCTTCAATTTTTTTTGTGGCATAGAGTCCCAAGAACGATTCGCACTATAGTAGCAGACCAGATGGTCGTATAAAAAGATTCGTGGAAGCCGCGCCTATGTTTTCATCGTTTATGGTGGAGGTTGAGAGCCTCATGAGTGGCTGTTAGGCGCTTAACACCGGGTGGCCGACAATTTTTTGTAAGTTTGCCGCATGTTGTTCATACAATTGCGTTTGTTAGTACATTATCGACCAGAAACCGCAATCAAGAAAAAGGAGTTGGGTATGTTGTTCACGCTTCAGCGTGTGGGGTTGCGTGTATGACTCAGAGTTTGTGTACTACTACCGTACGCTGAAGCGTGAACAACATACAAAGAGAATAGTCAAATCTGGGTTGCGGGCAACGCCCGCCTTAGAGTCTTTGTTCGGTGGATCTACGTGTTTCGCATAGATGTTTGATGGAGGTATTGCACAACGTAGAAGCGGCATCTTGCCGCTTCATAACGCGGCAGGGATGCCACGTCTACGTTAGGCTTGCGGTTATGCCGCCTTAGGTTACGGGATGATATTGCAACCGATGACCGGGTAAACATTAGCCTCCCCCGATGTTTACGATGTCATTGAAATGGTGGAGCTGAGGGGGATCGAACCCCTGACCTCCGCATTGCGAACGCGGCGCTCTCCCAACTGAGCTACAGCCCCAGAGGCGAGGGAAGGATAGCAAAAACGTCGTGGAAAAATCAAAAAACGCGCTGGTTACAGTGTGATCTCATTCGCGTCGTTCTTTAATGATGGTGCAGGCGTCGCGTTGCCCACAGTGACTACAGCCGCGCCCTGTATCCCCCAGAACATCGCAGTCCGTCGGCAGTCCTTCGCTTTTCCTGAACAGATGCTGCACACCCACCCACACCATCAGAACCAGAAAAAGGATACCGACGCCGAGCAGCGCGCTGCCAAGGATTGACAGCATGATATCAACCGCCCAGTCCGGCAAAGCCCATGAAGGCCAGAGATAGAATTCCCGCAAGTATCAAGGTGATGGCGGCGCCCTGCGCGATGTCCGGCACTTCGGCCAAGTCCAGTTTTTCGCGCATGCCCGCCATGATAGTCAGCGCAAGGGTAAACCCCGCGCCCGCGCCCAGCGCGTACACGAGACACTGCAAAAAGTTGTATTCCTTTTGCGTCTGGAACAGTGCGAGGCCGAGTATGGCGCAGTTGGTGGTGATTAGGGGCAGGAAAATGCCAAGCGCCCGGAAGAGCGCCGGACTGAACTTCTTGATGACCATTTCCACCAACTGAACGGCGGACGCAATAACAGCAATGTAGCATATCAATCGCAGGTAGGGCGTGCCCGCAATATCGAGCACAATGTTAATGCCGTATGCGCACATGGAGCTGACCAGCATTACAAAGATGACGGCGAGTCCCATGCGTATGGCGGTTTCTTTTTTCGCGGAAACGCCGAGGAACGGGCAAATGCCCAGAAACATGCTGAGTACGAAGTTGTTCACGATGGCGGCGTTGATAAAAATGGATGACAACGATTCTGTGTTCATGACTTTTGCTCCTATGCCCCGGCGGCGGAAGCGTTGCGCTGCGTCAGTTTTTTGCGCAGCCAGTTGAAAAACAGAATTTGCAGACCCAACACAAAAAAACCTCCCGGCGGCAGTATCATTATTGCCCACGGTTCAAAAGCGGCTCCGAACAGCGAGATTTCATAGGGTGTGTCCATCAGCAGCGTGCCATTGCCCAGCGCTTCGCGCACGACACCGAGGCACAACAGCGCAAATGTGAATCCGAGTCCCATTCCCACTGCGTCGAGCACCGCCTTGGCCGGTTTGTTGCGGGACGCGAATGCCTCGGCCCGCCCCAAAATGATGCAGTTAACCACAATCAGCTGGATAAAGGCGCCGAGGCTGTCGTATAAGTCGAGGCTGATGCTTTGGATAACGTAATCAACGATGGTGACGAAGGTGGCGATGATGACGATATAAGACGCTATGCGCACCTGCTTGGGGATATAGTTGCGCAACAATGAAACCATCAAACTGGACATGACCAGCACGAACATTGCGGAGAGCCCCATGGCAAAGCAATTGACCACCTTGTTGGTTACCGCCAGCGTGGGACACATGCCGAGGAGCATGACAAACACCGGATTTTCCTGCCAGAGTCCGCGCAGGAACACCTCCAGTGACGGGGTTGTTTTTTCTTGCATATTCATGATTTGCCGCCTTTCCTTAATTCGTCCAGCATTTCATGCACAATGGGCAACAGCGTATTGACGCTGTTCCGCATTGCCCGAGCCACGGCCTGCGAAGAAATGGTCGCCCCTGAGATGCCTTCAACCTGCCACGGCTCTTTGTCCGTTCCCGGTTTTGTGTAGGAGATGGGATTTTTGGGTTTTCTGGTGTCCGGGTCAAGCGAAACGTCAAGGCCGTTGAAATTTTTCTGAAAGCCCGGGTCGGTCTTGATACGGTCGCCCAAGCCGGGCGTTTCTTTTGACAGCAGCACTCGCATTCCCGTGACAATTTCCTTGTCGGGCAAATAGCCGTACAATAGCCTGATTTCTCCGCCGTAGCCTCCATTGTCCAGCGCTTCGAGGGCTACGCCCATCAGGTTTCCGTCGGCGTCGTAACCGGCATAGATGTTTTGGGGCGTAGCGTCACCGTTCGGTCCGGGCGCGTGGACGGCAAACATCTTCTGGCTTACGGCGCCGGGCAACAAGGTCAGCACGGCTTCTGCCGTGCGTTCATAATTATTGCGTTGAATGGTGTCATAAGTTCCGTGATACACCAGCGCCAGCAGCAGGCCGGACACAAGCGCGATACCGCCGAGCGTGCCTATCATGACCAAACTGCCTGTGGACTGGGGCGCTTGCGTGAGTTGCGCATTTTGTGCTGTAGTCGTCATGGTTATGCCCTCCTTTTTCTGGCAACACCATACACGCGCGGCTGCGTGATTTCATTGATAAGAGGCGACACGGCGTTTCCCAGCAAAATCGCGAACATTACGCCTTCCGGCAACGCGCCAAGAATACGAATGACGACAGTGATTGCTCCGATGAAC
>DSBB01000412.1 GCA_011046175.1 Candidatus Hydrogenedentota bacterium
TCATCCAGCAGGCGATACGCATACGGATGGGTCGGCGCCTGTTCGATGACGCGCAGCCAGGTGGCCGCGGCGCGGCGCGCTTGTCCGCGATGCGCCTGTATCTCGCCGATGCGGCACCAGACAAAAGCGTCCGTGCCGTCAATGCGCAAATATCTTTTATACAGCGGTTCGGCGGCGTCCTTGTCGCCCCTTGTAAAAAGCAGTTCTGCAAGCCTGCGCAACGCTTCGGGATCGTCGGGATACACGTCAAGACATGCACGATAGCCCGCGACGGCGGCCTCCGCCTCGCCCCGTAATGCCGCCGCCACGCCCGCAGACCGCAGCGCGGCGCGCGCCGCGGGATGCCGCGCGCGGAGTTCGCGGCTCTGTTCCGTGGCCGCATCGGCGTCGCCCAGATCGAAGGCAAGGCGAAACGCGGTTTGCCGCAAATAAAGATCGTCGGGATGACGCTGCAACGCCGTTATATGGTCATCAAACAATTGCGCGCGCCAATTCTCGTCCACCACTTCCCGCAGCGCGTCATAACGCCGCCGCACCCGATCCCGCGAGTGGTCGTCGAGGAACGCCTGTAACTGCCAGCCCAGCAGATCGAACTCGGCGGCGGGCGTCCATGCAAGCGCCGCCGCGCAGGCTTCCTTTTCCGGCGGCGCGCCGTCGAGCTGCAGCAGCGGCGCGAGCGCTTCAAACATGGCCGACGCCGCGAGATAGTTGCCGGCGAAGTTGAAATGGACGTTGTCCACAAAAAAGTCATAGCCCGGCAGCCCGTCTTCGCTGTGAGCGGCCAGTTTGCCCGCCACGTCGGCCAACAATGCGTTGTCATGCCGCGCCGCCTGTCTGCGCACAATGCCGTTAATACTCTGCCCGCTTTCATCTGCGGATTCCGGCGGCGCGACAACACCCATAAACCGGCGGTTGCCGCTGAGCGTGCACAGCAGCGCCGTTGCGTTCGCGCGCGCCGCCGAGGCGCATACGTCCCGCACGTTGCGCTCATAAAACATCAGGGTCTTCGGGTGGTCCGTCATGCCCGGCAACATGCGCATAAGAGCGTCCGTGTCAGGCAGGTTCAATGACGTTGCCGCGCCGGCGCGGCGAAGCAGTTGCACCGTGCGCAATTCATTGGCGGCAATGAGCGCGCGGATGATCGGCGTCCGCCAGAACAACCGGCTGCGCCCAAGCGCCGTGGCGGGGCCAAAGGGGCCCACCGCCTCGTTGTTGCCCATGTACACCAGGAACACGTCCGGTTCAAGCGCGGCGCAGGCGCGCGCCGCCTGCACCATGACATGAGAGTTCATGCCGGGACAGGCCGCGTTGTATACCTCCCATTGCACGGACGGGGCGCGTTCGCGCAGCATCATTTCCAGGATGCGCGCCGACGTGCGCGTGCCGTAGATGGCGGAACCGCCGAACACGAAGATACGGCGGGCGCCGGGCGCTTTCACTTCCGGAACCTGAAAGTCCAGGTCGTCCCACGTCATGATGCGGTCGAGGGGCAACGCCGAGAACTGCTGATAAAAGGCGCGGTTCGGCGTGTGGTACGCCTTGCCGTCCACCTCGCACCGCGCCAGGAAGCGCGTGCTCTCGCCATAACCCGCAACGCGCAGAATCCCCTCCAGCAGCGCCGCCTGCGCCAGCAGACAAAACACAAGGATGGCAAGCCAGAGCAGAATTCGGGGGACATGATATGCAATTGCCCCTTTAGGCTTTTGTTGCAACTCGCGGTGTGGAGCCTCGGCAATTACGTGATCATGTCCCCCGAATTCGCCAGAATCGCTCATGCCGCGCTCCCGGAATCATCCCGGTTGCGGCGCAAGGTTTCGCGGACGATATACGCGGGGTTCTGTTGCAGCATGATGAAGCTGCGGATGGCAAACTCGCCGAGTATGGCAATGGCCGACAGAATCATGAGCGAGAAGAAAAAGACGGTATTCAACACCAGCCCCGGCGTCACCTCGGCCAGGATGCCGCCGGGCGTGAGAAAGCCCAGCAGAATGCGCAGCATGAACAACACGCCGCCGAGAAAGCAAAACCCCGCGAGCAGTTGAAACGGACGCTGCGAGAGTTTCACCAGATTGTCCATGTTGTACTGCCAAAGCTTCCGGAACGTCCAGCCCGACTTGCCGTACTTGCGCGGATGATGGGTCACGGGCACTTCCGTATAGCGCCCCGCCTTGGCGATGGCGTCAACATTGTTGAATATGCGCAATGGCCCGAGGTTGAAGGCGCGGAGCAGGTCGGCGTTGTATATTTTGAAGGTGCAGCCAAAGTCGGTGAGCGTACTGTGCGAAGCGCGGCGCATGATCATATTCGCCAGCTTCGACGGCACGACGCGCAACAGCGAGTCCTTGCGGTTCTTGCGGAACCCGCTCACCAGATCGTTCCCCTTGTCGTATTCGGCGACCAGCCGCGGCAGTTCGTCCGGCTCGAGCTGTAAATCGCTGTCCAGCAAGACCCACGCGCGCCCGCGCGCTTCGACCATGCCCGCCGTCACCGCCGCCTGCTGTCCCGCGTTCGAGAACAAGTCCATGACCACGCTGATGCGCGGGTCTTTCTCAAACAACATCTTCAACTTCGCCCAAGTGGCGTCCATGCTGCCGTCGTTGACCATGATAATCTCGCTCTCGCGGCCCAGCGCGTCCAGCGCCGCCGACAAACGTTGATGAAATTCCTCGATGCTGTTTTCTTCATTGAAACACGATATGATCACGGAAAATTCAGGCGTCGCAGTCATGTCGCTTGCTCCTTGCCGCACACGGCGTACAGCGAACCGCACAGATCGGGATAATCATGGCCGAGCGCGTACAGGCCGTCAATCTGCGCCTCGCCCAGAATCCCCTGCCGCATCAGTTCGTCCAACTGGAAATCGGCCAGTATTTTAAGCATCACACCGCCCTGCGCGATGACGTTCAGCCCCGCGGCACGGATGTGCTGTTGCAGCGTCTCGCTATCATATACGCGGCGGTGGCCGTGCTCCAGGTCGCGCGGCGTCAGGCTGTACAACGACGGCAGAAGTCCCATCTTGAGGGCCAGCTGCCGCGACAAGGCGCGTGCGTTGGGCGCCGCAACAAACAACAGCCCGCCATCCGCGAGCGCGTCCTTGGCGAGACGCAACAACGCCACCGGTTCCTGAACATGCTCCAGCACATACACGGCAAACACGGCGGCGTACTTGTTTTTGACCTTCGGCAGAAACCGCTCGAACAGGTCATGATGAATGGTTACGTTGGCAAGGGCGGCGGCGCGTCCCGCTTCATAAAACGCGCGGCTTCCTTCGACCACGTCAAGGCGATCCAACAGCGGCGCCAGCAACGCCGTGTCCACCCCCTCCGCATAACCCAGTTGCAAACCGCACATGTCCGGACGTAAATAGGGCGCAAAGGTGCGCACAATCAGGCCGCGTATGGCGCAGTCCTGCGGCGAACCCCGGGTGTAGGTCGCGCTTGTCGCCTCAAGGGACGCAAGCGTGTCTCCGCTCTCGCCTGTATTCATCGCATTCAAGTGCATTGTCACCTTAATCTGCCGGACTGGCGATAGAGATTGATCAACGCGCGGTTGACGAGATGCTCGCCCGCGCCCGGCGCGACGGCTGAGCCGATGTCCGCGCCGTAACCGCCCTCGACACAGGCGTTGATTGTCGGGAAATACCCCAGACCGCCATTGCAATATCCCACAAAAAAGGTGTGGGCAAACTTGGAACGTTCTTTCAACGACAGGCCATGCTCCACAAAAAACTCTCCCGGGAAGGCGGCCAATGCGATATGGTCGCCAATGGTTGCGGTATTGATTTCCGCATCTATGGTTTTGTCGGGATCACGGGAGCGACGCATTGCCAGGGGGACGGTTTCGCTGTGGAAGGTGATGGCAAGGTCCTGGGCGAACTCCGTAATGTCATTGGAGATGCGCAGCGCTTCATCGGCCAGCGCATAGCCCATGCGCGCCATCTCCTCGAACCCGCCCTCGGCCACGGGCGTCTTGTCGCCGTAAGGGTTGATGTCGCCGCACGCGCCCTGCAGGAACATGCACTGCCCGCCGACGTTCTCTTCAACGCGCCGCGCCATGGCGCCGGGATAATCCGCCGAGATGTTAAGATTGTCCGGGCCCAGCACCACGGGATGGCACGTAAAATTCACCAGCGTGGCAAGCGGCGTTCCATCCTGCGTTTCGACGCGGATAACGCCCACGGCGTGGTCCACCGGAGCGGTGGGAATGCGGTCGCGATTTGACCACAACATTTCCACCTCATCGTGCTCCTTGACCAGGCGCCTGTTGTGGCCTTCTTCAAGCCTACCCCATCCCACGCCTATCTTCACGGGAACAAGATTGTTCGCCGCTTCATTGCACGCCTCTATAATTTGCGCTTCCACGTCCCGCGCCCAAGGCGCTTCCGCGCTGGGAAAGTCGCGCTGAAACGCGCCGGAAGAATGGGAATGGGACACGGCAAACAGCAAATTCTCCAAGGCGACGCTTTCTTTTACCGCGTCCCGCACGACCTGCATGCTTTCACGGGAAATGCCGCCCAAATCAAGGGTGATCAGAACCAAATGGTTTTCTTCGCTACGCAATACGAGCGCGCGCGCCAACAGCGGATCGTGTATGCCGACGGATACGGCTGCGCCGCGGGCGGAATAGCCGTACATGGCGCCGCCGACAGGCGGTGTGATTTCCCGCCGCGCCGCGCCCCCGGTGAGCGCCTCCACCGATAAAGACGGGAACCCGACAATTACGGCCACTACAAGACACGTGACAACCGACTTTGTCATAATTCTATCTCCTCGAGTACTTGCGGGTTTTTACTCGCCGCCTCTAACCGATAAGCATCATACAAACGTAAGTATATACCGTTGGACACGCCGGTTGCCAAACAAGTGAAAACGAGTGAAAGAAGCATCCCCGGAAAATATAAACTGTGGTATCATGTTCTGCGAAAAAAAATATCAGGACAAAACGCACAAGTGTAGGAAAAACAACAATGCGACTCTCATTCATTATTATTCTGGCGATTGCGACAACCGTTGTCGCAGGCGCTTCGCCTTCGGCGGTTGACGTAAAAAAAATCTGGGACGCAGGCGAACACAATGCCTTTACTGATCTCGCGTATTGTAAGGATATGTGGTACTGCGTGTTTCGCGAGGCGGCGGGACATGTCAAGGGCGACGGCGGCGTCCGTATTATCACCTCTCCGGACGGGGATTCGTGGACGTCCCGCGCGCTGCTTCAAGAAACAGGCGTTGACCTGCGTGATCCGAAAATCTGTGTTACGCCGGACGACAAACTCATGATTACCATGGGCGGATCATATTATCGGGATGGCAAACTGGTGGGCCGGAGGCCCCGGGTGTCTTTTTCAACGGATGGCCGCGCCTGGTCGAACCCGACGCCCGTATGCCGCGACGGCGATTGGCTGTGGCGCGTCACATGGCATGGCGACACGGCGTACGGGGCAAGCTACAGCGGCCCCGTCGCGGACAGGCCGGAATGGGCGCTAACGCTGATGCGCAGTAAAGACGGCCTGGACTGGCAGCCGGTGACGGAAATGGCGGCGTCCGGAAAACCGAACGAAACCACGTTGCGCTTCCGCCCCGACGGCGTTATGCTCGCGCTTATCCGGCGCGAAGAAGAAAGCCGCAACGCCTTTTTCGGCGAGAGCAAGCCGCCGTATACGGAATGGCGTTTCAATGAACTGAACTGCCGCATAGGCGGCCCGAATTTCATTTTGTTGCCTGATGGCAACATGTGGGCGGGCGGACGCCTCTACGGCGAAACGAGCAAAACGGCGCTGGGGCCGCAGTTTCGCCGCCCTTTTGGATAACCCCGAAGCGGAACATCAACGGACAGACGCGCTCATCCAGGTTGCGGACGGCTTTTGTCTGCGTACGGACAATTGGGCGTACATGAAATACGCCGGAGAAAACGGAGAAGAAGCCGCCATGCTGTATGACATGACCGCCGATCCGAAACAATACAAAAACCTCTCAGGACATCCTGATTATGCGGTCATTGAAAAACGACTTGAGGAGCGCCTTGAAGCCCGCGTCGCGGCAGCCGGGGGCGGAACGCGCTGAAACCCGATTCCTGTCGCAATAGAGCGACAGGCGCGGTGGCGGGAAAAACGGCGCGCCGCCAACGGAACACTATGGGAAAAATTTCAGCACGCGCCACGCCCTATAAGTTGACCTTTTCCATGGCGGCGGTCAGGGCTGCGATGCCTTGGGTAATGTCGCCAACGCGATTGTCGCCCGCTTCGCGCTCAAAGATATAGCCGCCGTCAAAATCGTTTTCTGCGAGGATGCGGACAAACGCGAGCCAATCCACTTCGCCCGTGCCAACAATCACTTCATCGCCCCACTGCCCTTTTACCGTGGCGCGCTTCGCGTCCTTTACATGCACCTGCTTCACCTGCGGCGCAAGCGCGCGAAGCGCGTCAATGGGGTCGTCCATGTCATACAAAATCATATTTGCGGGATCAAAGTTGACTGCAAGCGTGTGAGCGCCCCGCTTTTTCATCTCATCCAGAAACATCAGCAGGGTTTGCGCTGTCTCCTGGCCCGTCTCCAGCAATAGCGAAACACCCGATTCGCCGAATATCTCCGCCAACTGCAACACACGACCGCTCAATTTGTCAAACTCGGGGTCCTTTGGGTCATGGGGAAGAAACCCGGCGTGAACGCTCACGTATTGAAGGCCCATCGCCTTTGCGGATGCCGCCGCGCCCGCGGCCAGTTCCAGGTTCTCATTCCAATATTCATCGAGCGCCACGCCGCCGGTTTTTCGAATGGTTTCCGGCGAGGTGTAGTCCTCGCCAATGGTGGAAAACATGCCGGACACAATTTCAACGCCCGATGCGCCCAGCACCTCCCGGACGCCGTCCCACGCGCCCGGATCGTCTCGGTGCGGCACGAGTCCCAGCTGCACCTTTTTCACGCCGAGAGCGTTGACTTTCTCCGCCAAATCTTGGGGACCCGTCGCTTGAAGCGACCAACTGCAAACGCCGATCTGTTCTGGTGATTGTTTCTTCATGGTAAAAACCTCCGTTGCGCAACGGCGCTGTCCGTCGCCTGTTGGAAAGCCCTGACCGGTTCCTCCACTGGATTCCAGCCCTTGTTTACCTGAACGGCTTCCAGTTTACCATACCATTAAACAGGGCGCAACTCTTTTCGTCATTTCCGCGATTGTAGTCCGAAGCGAAAAGAGTTGTTTTCACGATGATTTGTCAAAAGATTGAACGCCCGTCCTCAAAAAGAATATAACTGCTGACGCAAACAAGCGTCTTTTGCAAATAAAA
>DSBB01000313.1 GCA_011046175.1 Candidatus Hydrogenedentota bacterium
GATATGTGCCGCCCCAAGGGTCAAGACCAACATCCATGTAGTTGGTGCCTATCTGGGCCAGCACATCGTGCTCTATAAATAAATCTGCAATGGTATCCGTATCAGAACGAAGACAATCACGACCCAACCGCAGCAGATCATAGGCCAGACGAGAATATACTTGGGCGGCATTTTCAAAAAGTTCATAATTAAATGCGTCTAAAATATTGTCGTCTGTGGGCCAACCCGCTGGTGTATATGTGCCGCCGTAAGCCCTGTTAAACATTTCCGGGATCGCTTCTTTAAGCAACATCTGCCCCAGATTCCCCCGCCCCGCATCGGTGACGATGGCGGTAAGGGAAAGGTCCATGCCGCTGATTTCGGCGATGGCACGGGTAAGCCGCGCTCGTACAATATATCGTTGCACATTGGGCACGACAATGGAGGCCAGTATGGCGATAATCGCCATGACGACCAGCAGTTCTATGAGGGTGAACCCCTTTTCTCTTTTCATTTCACACATCCTCCTGTGCGCGCCCACTTTTGGACGCTTTGTTGCATTGTAAAAAAACGATTCCTTGTTTGCGTCGCCACTAACTTCAACGACAACGCAGCTATCAACCTTATTGTACCACTATTCAGGCAAAAAAACACGTCTGGATCATCAGTCTGCCCGAAAGCCTGCATTTATAGTTTACCGCATTTCACGGCGCAACTGTGAACTTTTTTCTCATGCCTGGGGCACAACCGTCTATCAGATCGCGTTTGCCTTAATAACAGTGAGTGCCCGTCATTCCCGTGAAAACGGGAATCCAGAAAACGGATGATACGCTGTAAGTGCGACTCTCTGGATTCCCGCTTTCGCGGGAATGACGGTCGTTTGGGGCGGGAGATGACATCCGCTTTGGCGACCTGCCAGACAGTTACGATGTCGTTTGATCGGCCTGATCGGACGGATCGGCCTGATCGGACGGATCGGACGGATCGGACGGATTGGTCCGGTCGGGCTGAACCGTCCGGCGTCACTGCGGTGATTCAACTTTTGCGTTTTCCGGCGGGTCAGGTTCCGGAAATCTGGTCGCCGAGCGTGAAAATGGGCAGATAGAGGGCGACAACGATAAAGCCGATGATGCCGCCGAGTACGACGATAATCATGGGTTCCATCAGCGCGAGCATTCCGTCCACCGCGGCTTCCACCTCGGCGTCATAGATGTCGGCCACCTTCATCAGCATGGAGTCGAGCGCGCCCGTTTCCTCGCCCACGTCAATCATGTTCACCACCATGGCGGGGAACACCTTGCTTTCATCTAGGGGCACGGCGATGGTGCCGCCGTCCTGCACGCTGTCATGCACCTTGTCCACGGCGTTCTGCACCACTTCGTTGCCGATGGTTTCGCGGGTGATTTTGAGCGCCTGAAGTATCGGGACGCCCGACGTCACCAGAGTGCCCAGGGTTCTTGCGAACCGCGCCACGGACACCTTGGTCACCAAGTCGCCGATAAGCGGCACCTTGAGGATGACGCGGTCAAACACGCGCTTGACCTGCTTCGACTTAAACATGAGTTTAAGGCCGATGACGGTCCAGCAGAACACCACAATCATAAGCCACCATTTGTAGATGACAACGTCGCCGGCGGCGATGAGCAGCTTGGTGGGACCGGGCAGTTCGCCGCCGAATTCGGTGAATATTTCGGCGAACACGGGCACCACTTTCATGAGCAGGAACGCCACGATGCCCATTGCGATGATGATAACCGCGATGGGATAAATCAGGGCGCTGCGCACGCGCCGTTTCAGCATTTCCCTGCGTTCCATGAAGATCGCGAGGCGTTGCAGCACGGTTTCAAGCAACCCGCCGACTTCGCCGGCGCGCACCATGTTCACAAAGAGTCGGTCGAATTGTTTGGGATGCTTTGCAAGCGCCTCCGCAAAGGTGGAGCCGCTCTGAATGTCGGAGGATATTTCGCGCAGGATGTCGCGCAGTTTGCACGGCTTGAGCTGGGCGATAAGCACGTTGATGCAGCGCAAAAGCGGCAGTCCGGCGTCAATCAGCGTGGAGAGCTGGCGCGTCATCACGCACAGTTCCTTTGTTTTGACGCCGCCGAAATAAAGCTCGTTCAGGCCGCGTCCGGCGCGCAGCGCCTTTCGTTCGTCGGCGCGCGTCGCCTCGCGCACATGAGTGGGAAACAGGCCGAGCGACCGCACGTCGTTAATGGCGAGCGCCTGCGTGTCGGCCTGAATGATGCCGAAGGTTTGCTTGCCTTCTTTGTTGAGGGCGCGATAAGCGTATTTTGGCATAAACCCGTCTCCTAATCGTCGTAACGGTCCGTTTTTGCAATGACTTCCGCCGGGCTGGTGATTCCCTGGGCGCATTTGAGCAATCCCTCTTCACGGAGGATGAGCATGCCCTGTTTTTTTCTGGCGTAGCGGCGCAGTTCATGCGCCATGGCGCGGTTGAGTATCATTTCGCGGACGGTTTCATCCACCTGCATCATCTCGTACAAACCTATGCGGCCGGAATAACCGATGTAATCGCAGGCGGCGCATCCCTTCGCGCGGTACAGGTTGAAGTTGGGGTCTTTCCGCCATGCGGGCGGCACGCACAACTCATCGAGTTCGTCAGCATCCGGCCTGTATTTTTCCCTGCATTGACGGCATAACACGCGCACCAGCCTTTGCGCGAGCACCGCCTCGAGGGAGGCCGTGATCAAGAAGGGTTCCACATCCATGTCGAGCAGTCGCGTGATGGTTTCCGCCGCGCTGTTCGTATGCAGCGTACTGAGCACAAAGTGGCCCGTGAGCGACGCTTCAACCGCGATTTGCGCCGTCTCGAGGTCGCGGATTTCACCGACCATCACGATGTCGGGGTCTTGGCGTAAAATGGCGCGCAAGCACGCCGCAAATGTCAAGCCCACCGATTCCTGCACCTGACATTGCACGAGCCGTTCTATTTGCAGTTCCACCGGGTCCTCGGTGGTAATGATTTTGACCTCGGGCGTGTTCAACACATTAAGACACGCATACAGTGTGGTGGTCTTGCCGCAGCCGGTGGGGCCGGTTACCAGCATGATGCCGTTGGGCTTGTTGATGATGTTCAGCACTTTTTTCATGGTTTGCGGGGTGAGCCCGAGCGTGTCCAGATCGATCTTGATGGCGGTGCGGTCGAGTATGCGCATCACCACGCACTCGCCGTACAGGGTGGGCAGCGTGGCCACGCGCACGTCAATGAAACTGTCGCCTATCTTGAGTTCGATGCGCGCGTCCTGCGGCATGCGGCGTTCGCCGATGTCCATGCTGCATATAACCTTGATGCGCGACACGAGCGCGATGCACGCCGCCTTGGGCGGATGCACGATTTCATGAAGCACGCCGTCCACGCGGATGCGCACGCGAAAATCCTCCTCATACACCTCGAAATGGATGTCGGACGCGCGTTTTTGCAGTGCGGTGAGGAAAATCAGATTTACGATTTTGATGACTTCCGGCTGTTGCGCCAGTTCCACCAGGTTGTCCGCGTCCGAAAGAATTTCCTGCTGTCCCAGTTCCTCAAGGGACAGTTCTTCCGTGCCGACCATCTCGGTGAGCTCCTCGAGCATTTTGCTCACCGAGCCGCTTTCCATGGAATAATTCTTTTTCCACGACGCAATGACGTCATCGGGATTGCTGATGGCGCCGCGCACATTCATGCCGGTAATCTGCCGCAAATCATCGAGGGTTTGTATGTTCAGCGGGTCCGCCATGGCGACAATAAGGTCGCCGTCCTCGATGCGTATGGGCATGACATTGTAAAAACGCGCCACATCAGCCGATATCAGGTTGATGATATCCTGCGGCACGTTCTGACCGGCAATGTCAACGGGCTCCATGCCCTGCTGCATGCCGAGCGCCAGAATGATATCCTGTTCCTCGGCATGCCCGAGCGCCACGAGAATACGGCCAAGCAGATCGCCGGTGAGCCGCTGCCGTTGCAGCGCCTCATCCAGTTGCAGCGGCGTAATCACGCCTTGTTCCACCAGGATTTCTCCCAGTTGCCGCATAGTCTTTATCGGAGGAGCCATCTGTGTTTCAATCCAACCTTTGCGTGTCTTTTATCCCGCGCGCTTTACCTGCGATCCGCCGCCGCCGTCGCCTTCGAGCCCGAGCGCTTTCACTTGATTCTCGAATTCATCCTGCATCTGCGCCCGCGCCAGGGCTTCTTCGTATTTGATGATTCCCTTGCGATACAGCGCCAGCAGATGCTCATCCAGCAGATGCATCCCGTATTTATGGCCAGTCTGAATGGCCGACGTGATGCGATACGACTTGTTCTCGCGAATCAGGTTCTGAATGGCCGACGTGGTGACCATGATCTCGAAGGCCGCGACGCGGCCAAAACCGCTTTTTCTGGGGATGAGCGCCTGCGAAATCACCGCCTTCAGGTTGCCGGACAGCTGCGTCCGTATCTGTTCCTGCTGGTTCGACGGGAACGCGTCCACAATACGGTCAATGGTGCGCACCGCGCCTGTGGTGTGCAGCGTTCCAAACACAAGATGGCCCGTTTCCGCGGCGGTAATGGCGGCTTCGATGGTCTCGAGGTCGCGCATTTCGCCCACCAGAATCACGTCGGGGTCCTGGCGCAATACGCGGCGCAGCGCCTCGGCGAAGGTGGGCACGTCCACGCCCACTTCACGCTGCATGATGAGGCCTTTTTTGTGGTTGTGATAATACTCGATGGGGTCTTCGATAGTGACAATATGGTGGTCAAAGTTTGTGTTGAGCCAGTCAATCATGGTCGCCAGCGACGTGGATTTGCCCGAGCCGGTGGGTCCCGTCACCAGTATCAGTCCCCGCGGCTGATTGATGATGTCCTTCAGGGAATTGGGCAGTCCGATTTCCTCGAAGGTCATGATTTTTCGCGGGATAAGTCGCAACACCAGCCCCACATAGCCGCGTTGCTTGAAAATGGAGACGCGGAAGCGCGCCACGTCTTCAAAGGCGAACCCGAAGTCCGCGCCGCCCACTTCCTGCAATTCCTGCTGGTTGTCCACCGACGCGATGCTTTTCATAAGCCGCTCGGTGTCTTCGGCCGTCAACGCATTATCGCCGAAGAATTGCAGATGGCCGTGTACGCGCCCGATGGGCGGGCTGTCCACGGTGATATGCAAGTCGGAGCCGTCGCGGTCAACGAGCATGCGCAATAAGCTTACCATATCATAGGCCATGCAACATTACCTTTCAGAGCCTGCCGCCACAGCATGAGGTTCTTCTGTTTGGCGGGGCACCAGCTTTGGCGTTTCCGCGGGCGCAATAAGCGGTTCATCCACACGGGTGCGCCTGTTAACTTCTTCGAGAGTCGTAATTCCTTTGAGCGCCTTTTGCCATGCGTCTTCGCGCATGGTAATCATGCCTTCCAGCCTCGCCGTGCGCCGCAGCGCCGTGGCGCTTTCGCCCTGCATTATCATGGTGCGCAGTTTGTCGCTGGTGAGCAATAGCTCATAAACGCCGAGACGGCCTTGATGGCCGGTTTGATTGCAGTTGTCGCAACCGGCCCCATGGACAAGTTCCACCTCGTCCCAGTTTACGTCCATTTCAAGCCGTTCTTTTTCGACATCAGGAGGCGTGTAAGGCTCGCGGCAGTTGTTGCAAATGGTGCGCACAAGCCGCTGTGCGAGAATGGCGCGCACGCCCGAGGCGACGAGGAACGGCTTGATGCCGATATCAATCAGGCGCGTGAACGAGCTTGCCGTGTCATTCGTATGCAGCGTGGAAAAGACCAGATGCCCCGTGAGCGCGGCCTTGATTGCGATTTCGGCGGTTTCCATGTCGCGGATTTCGCCTACCATCACGATGTCCGGGTCCTGACGGAATATGGCGCGCAGGGCGCGCGCGAAATTCCAGCCGATTTCGTGGTTAATCTGCACCTGATTGATGCCGGTCAGCTGATACTCGACCGGGTCTTCCACCGTGATGATTTTCACATCGGACTTGTTCAACGTGTGCAGCGAGCCGTACAGCGTTGTGGTTTTACCCGAACCGGTGGGCCCCGTTACCAGCACCACGCCTGTGGCGTGGTGAATGAGCCGTTCCCATTGCTGTTGATGTTCGGCGCAAAAGCCCAGCTGGCCGAGCCCGAGCAACAACCCGCTCTTGTCGAGAATACGCATCACGACGCTTTCGCCGTAAGCGGCGGGCAGCGCGCTCACGCGCAGGTCAATCACATGATTGCCCACGTTCATTTTGATGCGTCCGTCCTGCGGGACGCGCCGTTCGGAGATGTCCATGCCGGACATGATTTTCAGGCGTGAAATAATTGCGGATTGGGCGCGTTTCGGCGGCAGGGGCATTTCCTGCATCACGCCGTCAATGCGATACCGCACCTTTACGGTGGTCTTGCCCGGTTCGATGTGAATGTCGCTGGCCCGCAGCCTGTAGGCCTCAACAATCAACTGTTGCACATAACGCACGACGGGGCTGTCATCGGCTTCCGTGGAACCACCCGCCGCCGCCGCCGCCGCGGACTCCATCTCGGCGGCGTCAACACCAATGCTGTCCATGCTGATGTCGTCGCCGGACAATGAGCCAATGGAGGCGAGGGAACTGCTCGAGCCAATGTTTGACATGCTGCTGAGCGAACTGACGCTGCTGGCGCTGCTGGCCGAGGAAAGCAACGACTCGACGGTTTCCCGTTGATGGCCGTAATACCGGGCAAGCGCCTCGGAAATATGTTCAGGCGTCGAGAGCACGGGCTCGACGGGGCGATCAAGCAAACGCGCCAGATTATCCAACGTGTTGATGTTGGTCGGGTCGGCGGTGGCCACCATCAATACGCCGTCGCGCTCTTCAACAGGCACCACCCGATACAATGTCGCGATTGAACCGTCCACCAGCGCGCGGATGCGCGGCGGTATCTCCCTTTCGGCAAGGTTTATGATGGGGATGCCCAGTTGTTCGGCCAGCCCTTCGGTGACATGCGACTTGCTGATATACCCCAGCCGCACCAGGATTTCGCCCAGTTTACGATTACTCATCGTGGTGTTCTGGCGGTCAAGGGCTTCTTTCAGCTGCTGCTCGGTGATAATACCCTTGTTTACCAGCTGTTGGCCAAAATAACTGTACGAACTCTGCATGCGAGAATACCTTTGTGTCACTCGCTATAACTGTACCAAAAAATGCGGCTTTTGTCAATGGGGCACGTCTGCGCGGCAAATTCATAGTATGACGTTTTTTCTGTCAATAATTTACTTGCCGACGGAGAGCGATTTGCCACACTCATCCATTATATACGGATATTGTCC
>DSBB01000472.1 GCA_011046175.1 Candidatus Hydrogenedentota bacterium
CCATACAGGCGACGGCAACGCCCAGGAGAAATGGTGTGGGCAGTGCCAGACGAAGCAGAGAGGCATTGACCTTGTGCCAATTGTTGAGACGGATGCCGATATCCTGGGGGGGTCACAAGATATGTGCTGCCGTCAGCATCGGCGGCGGACAAAGCGCCACGACCGAGATATCCCTGCAACAGTTCGCCACGTAAGAGGATTTCAAAGTCCTGCCGCGTTTCGTCGAGAGAAAGCGCCATGATTTTCGGCGTCCACCAGATGTCCCGATTCCCCAGAAACGAGCGCCCCACCTGCGCGGCAAAATGCGACCCGAACACGCACGTCCCGACGACGCCTATTATGACAAGCGAATTGATCTTTCTTTGCATTGTTCCCCTTTCCGGCTGCAACAGCGCTTACCCGCCTTTTCCGTCATGCGACGTAGCAGCGGTCGAACCGTTTCGCGCCAACATGACCTTGTTCATCTACCATAGTCTTCCCTTTCACCGAGTGCAAGTTGCATAGGCGATGTTGCACGGCAACGGGACTTCAGCCGCGTCTGTTGAAGGGATACGGAAGGTTCTCCAATCCAATATTCCGCGACGCGCTTGTCCAAAATGCGTTGTCAGCAATCCGGGCCGCGCACCCACATGCCTTGGAAGAATCTGCAAATTCACTCGTTGTCGGGATCAATTTTTCTCTGTAAACGGCTTCCGGGCGATCCGATTCCAACGACCCAAATGGTTCGGTGAATTCGCGACCCTGTGTGCTTGGATGTCTGACCGGTTGTTCAGCAAACGTGTTCGTTACGGACATTGAGAGGATTGTGTGGGACGCCCAAAAAGATGTTTGGCATCAGAGGGTTTCGGCGCAGCAAACGCGGTTGCGTCCGGCGTGCTTGGCGGCATAGAGGGCGCGATCGGCGGCGGCGATGAGTTTTTCGGGGGTATCGGCGTGGGTGGGCCATTCGGCCAGTCCCTGGCTGATGGTGACGCCGAATTGCCTGCCCTGGTATTCGAAGACACGCGTTTCGATGATTTTTCGGAGGGATTCCGCCACTTCGTACGCCTGATCAATGTCCGCATTCGAAAAAAGGATGAGCGCTTCATCGCCACCGTAAAGCGCCGCAAGGTCTTCGGGGCGGAGTATCTGGCGAATCATGGCGCCCATTTCCCGCACCACCATGCGGCCTGCGAGATGACCGAGGGTGTCGTTCACGCGCTTCAGTCCGTCAAGATCGGTCATGGCAAGACAAAAGCGACCCTTACGGCCGCAGCGGCGAATGACCGCGTCAAGTCGCTGGCGGAAGGCGTCCATGGTGAGCAGGCCGGTGAGCGCGTCGTAATGGATGCGGCGGTGGATTTCCCGGTGGAATCGGGCGTCAATTTCATCCTGCAATACAAATTTGAAGAGCACCTCCCCCATGCGGATTCTGTCGCCGTCCTTGAGCGGCGTGGCCGACGCGGGCGCATTGTTGACGAAGGTGCCATTGCTGCTCTTCAAATCCGAGATTATGTAATATTCGCCGTCGTTTTCCTTGATGCGATCAATTTGCGCGTGGCGACGCGAAATGGACGGCGCGTTGATTGACATGTCGGCGTTGACGGAGCGGCCCAGCACTTTGGGACAATCGGTAACATCAATTTCGCGGCCGATCTCCCATCCGGACAAAGCAATAAGACTCGCGCGCATGCCATCCGCGTTTTCCACTTTGCCCGGCGCACCGGAAAACTGGGTCATGTCGTCCGCCACGTTCTTCGGGTCATAACTGGTCGGCTCTTCTTTGAAGGGATCTGGCATTCTACATCCTCTCATGGGGTATCATAACAAGGGTTGGGAAATGGCGCAATCCCGTACGCGACGACCGGCGTCGGCATGTTATCGGGATGCCAACCATAAGGAGCATCGCCATGGGCGGCGACTTGATGATTTACGGTTCTTACGGTTATACCGGCGCGCTGATCGCGCGGGAAGCGGTGCGGCGGGGCATGCGCCCCGTTTTGGCGGGACGCAATGCGGAAAAACTTGCGGCGCAAGCCGACGATTTCGGCTTGGACTATCGCGTGTTTTCGCTGGATTCCCCACAGGAAGTTGCAGAAGCGCTGGCGGACTGCGGGGTTGTGCTGCATTGCGCGGGGCCGTTTGTGGACACGGCGGGGCCGATGGCCGAGGCATGCCTGCGCGCAGGCGTGCATTACCTCGACATCACCGGGGAGATAGATGTTTTTGAGTCTTTGGCGCGGTTGGACGGTCGCGCCAAGGCCGCCGGCGTGATGATCATGCCAGGCGTCGGCTTCGATGTTGTGCCGACGGATTGTCTCGCCCGTCATCTGAAAGACCGGCTCCCGGGCGCGGTCCGGCTGGCCCTGGCTTTTTGCTCGAACCTCCGCCCCTCGCACGGGACCGCGCTGACCATTCTGCGGCATTTCCACAAGGGCGCGGTGGTCCGGCGCGGCGGCAAACTGACCCCGGTGCCCGGCGCGTGGAAGACGCGCACAATTGATTTCGGCAAGGGACCGCGCAAGGCCATCACCATCACCTGGGGCGATGTCGCCACCGCCTGGCACAGCACGGGCATCGGCGATATCGAGGTATATATGGCCGCGCCTGCGACGCTGCGGTGGATGTCGTGGGCGACCCGCTTTCTGGGCGGTCTGATCGGCGCTGGACCCGTGCGAAAGATGCTGGCGCGTTCCATCCGAGAGGGCGGTCCCACCGAGGAGGAACGCGCCCGGGGCTATTGCCTTATCTGGGGCGAGGCGGAAGACGCCGCTGGAGAGCGCGTCGAAGCGCGCATGCGCACCCCGGACGGCTACACCTTCACCGTGCTGGCCGGGCTGCACATCGCCGGCAAGGCGCTCTCGGGCAATGCGCCCCCAGGCTTCCAGACCCCCGCCAAGGCCTACCGCGCAGACCTCGCCCTGGAAATCGAAGGCGTTACAAGAACCTGAAAGCGCGACCCCGAAAACAACGCATCACGCCCGCTATTTCGCCTGCATGCGGATGCCGCCATCGAGGCGGATGCATGTCGCGTTAATCATAACATTTTCGACGATGTGTTTGGCTAATTGGCCAAATTCGCGCGGCGTACCCAGCCGTGGCGGGAAGGGAATCTGGGCGGCCAGGGATTGGCGGACCTCTTCGGGAAGGGCCGCGAGCATGGGCGTGTCAAAAATGCCCGGCGCAATCGTGGCCACCCGGATGCCATAGCGCGCCAGTTCGCGCGCCAGCGGCAAGGCCATGCTGACCAGCCCGCCCTTGGAAGCGGCGTAGGACACCTGGCCTATCTGTCCGTCGAAGGCCGCCACAGACGCCGTGTTGATGAACAAACCCCGCTCGCCGGTTTCGATCGGGTCCAGTTTGATCATGGCTTCCGCGCAGAGGCGGATGACATTGAAGGAGCCGGTGAGATTGACCTCGATGACTTTCTGAAAGAGGTCCAGCGGATGCGGACCGTGTTTCCCGCAGACCCGCATGGCGGCGGCGACGCCCGCGCAGTTCACCGCGCCATGCAAACCGCCGAAACGTTCCAGCGCGGCGCTCACCGTGTTGCGCACGCTTTCCTCCGAGGCGACATCGCAGAGCGCAAATTGCGCTTGCGCGCCCAGCGCTGCGGCAGCCCGCTCCCCGTTTTCTGGATTGACATCGGCGATGATGACATTGGCCCCGCTTTCCACAAAGACCTGCGCCGTGCCCTCGCCCAGCCCCGAGGCGCCTCCCGTGATGATGAAGGTTGCACCCTGAAGTTTCATGACATTCTCCTTTCCATGGGCCTTTTGCGGCTCACCCACAAGGCCCGGTTGTCATCTTCCACGCGGCAGGAGCCATGCGAATCCGCGCGCAGCCCGCCCGGTGTGTTCCGATTCTATTGCGGCCATTCTCGCACTGCGGCCAAAGGCAGGTCCAATGTCTTCGCCCATGCTTCCCACTCCGCGGCGGTGCGCGTGCGCAGGGCCGCCCCAATCGTCTCCCCGGAAAGGCGCGACAACCCCAGCGCCTGCCGAAGTTTTTCCGTAAAATGTGGTTCCAGGGAGGCCACGGCGACCCGGCCTTCCTTTGCGGGATAGATGCGGTAAATGGGCAGGCCGCCGCCCAGGGGACCGCCGGGGGCGGTAAGTCCGCACTGGAAGGGTTTGGCCAGATGATGGGCGGCTTCAGCGAGCGAGACCAGGCATTGTCCCGCCTGTGCACGGCGCTCCCGGGCGAAGAGGAGGGCGGCCGCTGCGCTGACTGCATGTTCCGCGCCCAGAATATCCGCCGACAATGTCCGGGGCATGCGGTCCCCGTCAATCAGCCCCATATGCGCCTGATAGGTCAAGTCATGCCCAGCCACTTCCGCACGCGGCGGCGGATATCCCACGATGGCGACGTGACACAGGCGCGGATGACGGCTGTGCAGAGCGTCCCAAGAGAGTCTCAAGCGCTCCAGCGCGGCTGGCCGCTGTGTGGTGATCAGCAAATCCGCGTCTTGCAACAGGTCGTGGAACGCGGTCATGCCTTGCGTTGTTTTCAGGTCGAGGCGGATCACCTTCGCGCCGGCGTTCAACGCGTCATGATACGCCGGACAGACTGCCGCGAGCGGATCGCCTTCGGGCGGCTCCACTTTGATGGTTTCCGCGCCCATCGCCCGCATGCGCGCAACAGCATAGGGACCAGGAATGTTCACCACGAGACCAACGACACGAATCCCCCGCAACCATGCGGACGCCATGTTCTCCTCCCCATTTGATATGCAGGCGATGCGCTAACTGCAGTGATTATGATGCAGGCGCAGGCACTGAATTCCCCATGTCTTTCTGGGCATACAATGCGGCGCATTGTTCCCAATCAAGTCGCTTGATAGCCTTGTCCAGGGCAACGAATTCCTCCTCCACCACTTCAAACAGCGCCGACATTGCTTCCAGGGTTCCCGCTCGGGCCTGCATTTCGAGACGCAGCGCCGCTTCGGACAGACGTTCCCCGCCCACGGAGGCCGATGCCCCTTTGAGGGAGTGGGACAAACGCGCGATTTCCGGCAGGTCATCCTTTTCCAAGGCAACACGAAGTTCTTCGATGCGGCGCGGCGTATGCTCGATCAGCACCGACGCTATGCGCTTGAATGTCGGCACCTTGCCGCCTGTTATGAACAAGGCTTTCTGGATATTAAGCACCTGTTTCTCGCCGTCTTCTGCAACCGCTGGCGATGGTGGCGGGGGCGCTTCAGTTTCAGGCGCAGACTCTTTTCCGAACGCCATTTCCGGCGGCAGCCACTGCTGCAATACGCGCAGGATGGCGCCGGGATCAACAGGCTTGCTGATGTAGTCGTCCATGCCGGCGGCCAGGCAGCGCTCCCGATCTCCTTTCATGGCATGAGCGGTCATGGCGATAATCGGCGTGTGCGCGTCGTCGTCCTGAAGTTTTCGGATTTTCTCCGTCGCTTTGAAGCCGTCCATGCGCGGCATCTGGCAGTCCATGAAAATAATGTCGAAGGGGGCATGTCGGACACAGTCCACCGCTTCCGCCCCATCGTTGGCAAGGGTGATGGTGCAGTCGAAGCCCTGCAGGATTTCCAGCGCCACTTGTTGGTTCACGGGATTGTCTTCAGCAACGAGAACCCGTGCGCCCAGCCGGAAAGAAGCCCCCTCCGGCCCGGCGGCCGATTCGCGGCTTTCGGCGATGGTGTGGCGGGTGACCAGTCCGACGGTTTCGCCGCTTAAGCGGGCCGCCCAAATGGTGGCCAGCGCGTCCATGAGTTCGCTTTGCCGGATGGGGCGCGTGAGATAGGCGGAGAAACCCAACTCGCTGAACCGCTGCGCATCGCCGCGCTGTCCCAGCGAGGTCAGCAGCACCAGCAGGGTGTCCTGCGTATACGGTTTTTCTTTTAAGATATGCGCGAGTGATTCTCCGCCAACGCCGGGCATCTGGTCGTCAATCAACGCGATTTGATACGGGTCCTGTTCCTTGTGGGCGCTTTCGAGCAGTTTCAGGGCTTCGTGGGTTGTGCCGGCGGCATCGCAGCGCATGCCCCACGAGGCCAGTTGTTCCAAAAGCACTTGGCGGTTTACCACGCTGTGATCAATGATAAGGATGCGCACACCGGCAAGATTTTCCTTGGGCTGGGGCGCGGGGGGCGCGTGCTTGTCGAGCGGCAGGAAAAGGGTGAAATGGAAGCGCGAACCGACGCCCTCGCGACTTTGCACGCCGATGGCGCCGCCCATCAGTTCCACCAGTTGCTTGGAGATGGCCAGTCCCAAGCCGGTGCCGCCATACTCGCGGCTGATCAGGGCGTCGGCCTGCGTGAATTTTGAGAAGATTTCCTCCAGTTTGTTTTCGGGCGCGCCGATGCCCGTATCTTCGACTATTATCCGAATGGCGGCCGTGTCACTGGTGAGGCCGGTGCATTCCACATTGACAAATACATGGCCTTCGTTGGTGAACTTGATGGCATTGGCTGTGAGGTTGGTGAGAATCTGACGAATGCGCCCTGCATCGCCGATCACGCGCCGGGGCACATCCGGCGCGAAGCGCAGAATCAGCGGAAGCCCTTTCTCTTCGGCGCGGGTCGAGAGCAGTTCCACCACATCTTCGCAGGCCATCTGCAGATCAAAGGGAATCGGCTCAATGACGAGTTGGCCGGCTTCCACTTTTGAGTAATCCAGGATATCTCCGATGATTTTCAGCAGGGCGTGCCCGGAGCGTCGGATGGTTTCGGCGTATTTGTGCTGGGTTGAGGTCAGTTCCGTGTTCAACAGGAGTTCCGTCATACCGATGATGCCGTTCATCGGGGTGCGGATTTCATGACTCATGTTGGCCAGAAACTCGCCCTTGAAACGACTGCCTGCCTCCACCACGCGCATGGCGCGCTGCAATTCGCGCTCCGTTTTCTTGTGCTTGCGCACCTCTTCATGCAGGCTGGCGGTCGTGCGCCGGTGCTCCGCAATCTCCTGTTCGAGTTCATAGGTCCGGCGTTTCACCCGTTCCTCCAGTTGATCATGGGCTTCCTGGAGCGCGCGTTCGCGTTTTTCGATCTGCGCGAGTATTTCATTGAACTCATCCGCCAGGTTGCCGATCTCGTCCGAGGTGGTGCGCACAGCCCGGACCGAAAAGTCTTTTTCCTCTTTCACCACCTTTGCCAGCAGGGCCAGATGCGCGATGGGACCGGAGATGATATATTGCAGGCGGCGCGCGAGCAAAAATGAGACCAGTCCGCTCACGACAATGATGAACACGGCGCCGAATCCGTATGCCATGATGCGACGGCGCATGGGGGCCGCCTCGGCCTGAAGA
>DSBB01000544.1 GCA_011046175.1 Candidatus Hydrogenedentota bacterium
TAACACTTGAACCGGCAGCCGAGGGACAGGTGGAGATTGTAAGTCCGGCGCCTGAAGATTGCGGCAATTCCAAGCAAACAGTCTATTGCTTCTGGGAAAATACGGAAATTACGCTAACCGCTTCCGCTTTTGAACCGGATATCCATGTGCTGAATGCATGGCATATAAACGGTCTGGAAATTGACGGCACATCCGGCGGGTTTGGTGAGACCTATACCTTCGCAATGAACAATGACGCTGTCGTCGCCGCTGATTTCAAACGGAAACTGCGGGTTGATTCGGTGTCATTAACTTCCATTCCCGTCAACCGCTCCGTACCGTTGGCGCTCACAGGCGTATTTCCGACATGGATGAGTTTAGACGCCGCCAAGTTCAACAAATCATTGACGGCCGAAGAGGCGGAGGAACGCTACGAAATCCTGATGGCAGGCGCCGCAACTTCGTTCTTGACGCCTGAAGAAACCCCTTTCACCTCGTCGGGACAGGGCATCCTCCCCCTCGACGAAGCGGACCCGACTGCCACCAATACCGCCTACGTCTGGTCGCCGGAACTGGTGGAGATACCGGCGGATATTGAAGAGATTCCCGTAGTTGTCAGGGACCGGATTAACCCCCTGAATATCTTCGAGGTGGCGTTGCCCCGGGAAGTCTTCGTGGATGTGGTAACGTTGACCGTGGAAGTCTTGCCGGAAAATACGGCGGCCTCGGTATTGGTCGTTCCTGAACGGGGCGTTATTCCTGCGGAGAACGGTTCCTCCCTCTCTTTAAGCGACGGCGAATATCTCGCTGGCGACAGTATTGCGCTTTCCGCAATACCGCCCCATGCGCTGGCAAAATTCAGAATTATTACAGATTCGGCGACAGAGGAAATCTCCACGCCCGATTACGAACTCACTATAATGGAAGATACCAGAGTGGTTGCCATGTTCGAGGGTGACGCATATAGACTTACCCTTGTTGCCTCCGACTACGGCGACATTATTGCAACCCCGGCATCTTCGCCTGGATGGCCGACAGGATGGTATGAGGCCGAAACGGAAGTTTCCCTTGCCGCGGCGCCGAATCCAGGCTGTCGTTTTGTTTCCTGGACGCACGACCTCGCCGGCGAATATGAGAATCCCGTTGTTATTGTTATGGACGCCGACATCGAAGTCGGCGCGCTGTATCTCGCCCCTGAAAATACGGCCATAAACATACTGCCCGCCGAGGGCGGCGACGTGATTTTGCAACCGGAAGGCTTGGTTGACCCCGCCAACCCCAATGTACATATTTACAGTTCAGGAACCACGGTCAGAATTACCGGGCGACCTGCGGCGGGCTTCCGTTTCGATCAGTGGCGCATTCTGGATGACATAGGCGACAGATTCCTTTCAGATAATCCCTTGGAATTGCGGGCCGCCCAGGATTTTATCATCGAACCGCTGTTTGTACAGATATTCAATCTTGATATATCGGTGGAACCGGAGGAAGCCGGCGAGATAATTGTCAGTCCGCCTCAACCTGCGTCAGGATATGACGCGGGAGTGCTTGTTTCCCTCACAGCAGTTCCCGATGAAGAACGGGGGTACCGGTTTATTCAATGGACCGGCGCAAATGGCATGGATGTGCGCCCGAACAGCACCACGGCAACCGTGGCGCTGGTTATGGATGATGACAAGCAGGTTGTCGCCAGATTCAGCAAGATTGTGGCGGCGTCAATCGAACCCGCGGAAACATGGACCATCGGAGGCATTGTCGCCAAAGTAACGGGCGAAGCCCTCGCCAATGGAATGCGGGCGCGCTTTGGCGATCAGGAAATGCCTCTCTTCGATGTCGCACCCTCCGGACAATACGCGTTCGTCGAGGTGCCGCCGCTCATCGAACCCGGCGACGCGGCAAGCGTCAAGGTGGCGCTGGCAATTTTGGATGGCGATGTCGCCATCCCCTATGCGCCCGGATTCACATATAAGCAGCGGGAAATCAACGGGAGCATGTACACGGCGGCTTTCACTGCGACTGTGGCGGGAAATCCCACGCCGGTGTTTGTGGGACGCATCGGCGGCAGGGACGCCGTCGTCACACTGCCGCCTCTGGGCGAAGCGCCCGTCTACGGGATTGTGCGCGTCGCGCTTCCCGGCGCACTCGCCGCAAGCCGAAGCGGCATCGTTGAAAGCATGCCGGGCGCAACGGCAACCGGTCTCTACGATGTGGCAATACATCTATATACGCAGCGTGTAGGCGTCGCTGTGACGCCCCAATATGGGCTTATGTCTTACCAGGACGCAACAGACGAACTATTGGCAATGAATCGGCCGTATCGGGTTTCCACAGCCGAACCGCTCCCCGTTTCCGTACCGGTGCGACTCAGCATGGCGGTGCAGCCGGACGCGGAACCATCGTACGCCGCCGTCCGTACCGGCATCAGCCTGTGGGGAGTCAAGTCAAGTTACGATTATCTGTACAACGCAGAGTTGACGGGGGACGTCTTGCCAACATATCAGAGCACGCTTCAAAATGAAGAGGTGTTGCCTGCCAATGACGCAACGCATGATGAGGCAGAGACCATACGCGCCCTTTCGGGCGCGCGCATTTACGGCGGTGAAGAGGATACGCCCGCCAATTGCTTCACTTGGAGACAGGACGCCGTGCTTCCGGTTGTAGAGCAACGCGCCATCAAAATCACGGCCATTGACAACCTGCCCGTTAAAGGAACCGGTTCCGGCCCCGTCGCGGGCGGCACAACTGTTACACTCACCTCGCCTTACGGAGGACTGGCATGGATTGACTCCATAGAACTTGCAGGAATTTCGCCAACAGTCGGCGGCAAGGTCGCCGTGCGCGACTTGGTCAGCGTCCAGGGGGAAGACGAATTTCTACTTGAGTTCAAAACTCCCAAGAGCGCCCGACCGGGCATAACAAGCGTTATTATCCGAACTGCGGCAAACCCGGAAGAACCCATTGTGCTGCAAAATGTATTCGAATACACCCGACCGCCCATACGCTGGTGGTTGATACTGTTGATTTTAATAGGTCTCATGCTGGGCGTTATCGGCATGGCCACCGGCTTCTAGTCTTATCCTCATGTGTAACCCTTGTCAACATGAAAGGTAAAAGGTATTTTGAAACACCTAGGAAACAAAATCGCATTTTATGCGCTGATTGCTGTTGTCGCAATAAACACGCCGGCCATTGCTGAAAAAGTGATTATCGCCCATCGCGGCGCCAGCGGCTATCTGCCGGAACATACGTTGCCCGCCTATGCCATGGCGCACGCCCTCGGCGCGGACTATCTCGAACCGGACCTTGCCGTATCGAAAGACGGCGTACTGGTATGCCTCCATGACATGACGCTTGAATCCATCACGAACGTAAAGGATGTCTTTCCCGACCGCGCCCGCGAAGACGGAAAATGGTACGTGGTTGACTTTACCTTGGCGGAACTGAAGCGGCTTCGGGTTGTTGAACGTTCGCCGAATCGCTTCCCCAAAGATGCTCAATTGTTTCAAATACCAACGCTCGAGGAGATGATACAACTTACCCAGGGGCTGAACCGGTCCACGGGACGCGATGTGGGCATCTACCCGGAATTGAAAGACCCCATGTTTTACGAAAAGGCAGGCTTTCCTTTTGCTGAGATGCTCTTGGAGATTCTCGATAAATATGGCTATCGCGGACCTGAAGCCAACCTCTATATCCAGTGTTTCGTGCCCGCCACATTGCTGCGGCTGCGCAATGAACTGGGCGTTTCGTTGCCCCTGATACAGCTCATATCCGACCATGCCGCGCAAAATGCGCTTGTTACAGAGGAAGGACTGGACAAAATTGCCGCCTACGCTCAGGGAATCGGCCCGCACAAAAATCGCATCGAAGACGATCCCATGCTTGTGGAGCGCGCCCATGCGCGCGGACTTCTTGTACATCCGTACACGTTCCGCGCCGATATGCTACCGCGAAAATACGAATCCATTGAAATGGAATTACGCACTTTTTTGAAAGAATTCGATATAGACGGCGGTTTTACAGACCACACAGACGTTATGAAGCGGGTGATTGACGCTCTGGACTGATTTTCAGGGCAGAATTTCGACAGGGAACACGATGATAATTAAAAAAAATACTGTCCGGGAACATGCGCTCGGCTGGGCAATATTTCTGGGATGCTATGGGGTAATTTACGCTGTCACGCTTTTTATGGGACGTTTCGTTGACGCGCAGTGGGACATACGCCTTTTGCTGGCGCTCAATCCCGATTCCTATGTGCCCGTGCTGGATGAACTGGTTATCCTGCAAACCGATTTTGCAACCTATTTTTGGGTAATGCTGCTCCTAGCCTGGCAAATAGGCTATTACAGCACCCGGCGGCTCGGAGATCGGGCGAGGGAACACGCCCGCGTGATTTTTTACCTGTTGGCCGTTGTCTTCGGCGTCTGGCACGCCTTGGGCGTGATCATCCAAAACAAAGGCATTTTTTGGTGGGGCGAATACCAGTATCCCGTTGTATTTCTGCCGCTCGGCCTCGCTTTCGCCATAGCTTTTTCGCTGGCGGGAAACCTTTATCTGTGGCTTGATGAAGAAGACCAGCGTAAATTGGCGCACGCTTTCTGGCTAACGCTGCTTGCCGTCTTTTTTGTCAATGTGCTGGGGGAGGACCAAGTCAAACAACTCATCGGCAGACACAGGCCGCTCCACGCCGCTTATGAAGAATGGAACGGGCAGATACGCCAGATTCCCGATGAAATTGTCCGCGGCAGCTATTCCTATTTTTCCGGCCACACATCAAGTTTCTGGGCGTTAACCATAATTTATTTCTGGCTGTTTAAGTCCGCAAAAATTAGAATCGGACTGGCATTATGGGCAATGTTCCACGGCTATACGCGCATCTATACCGCCGCCCATTTCCCTTATTGCGTGTTTATGGCCACCTTCTTCGCAGTGCCGGTCACGTCACTGATTTATTACTGCCTCTGGAATCATCGACATATCGCCCTGCTCTCCATGGCGCTTTTGGCTGCGAGTTTATTCCTGTTGGCAAAATCTCCGGTTGTCCCGGTCTCGCTGCTTATAATTGTCATAGTCTGGTTTATTGCACACAAGTATATCTCGCGTGAAACGCCAGGTTTCGACAGTCCCATGGAAAATGCCATTGAATTCCCGAAGTAGGCGTCATCCCCCTTGGAATTGCATCGCCAACGCAAACTCCATCGCAAAATCGGGGTCATGGCTCAGCTCGACATGCAAAACGCTGTTGCCCAGTTCTTCCGCCGCGCAACGCGCCTGCCTGGATAATGCCGCCCAGCGCGCGCCGCTGAAGGCGACATTGCCCACAAACCGCGTCCTATCGTGAGGCACTTCTGCGGGTATAAGCCCGATGCGTTGCGCGTTGTCGCGTCGAATGAAACTGCCAAAGCCGCCCGCAATCAACACCTGCCTCAATTCCGCCGGCGATATGCCCGCCTGCTTAAGCAGGATATTCACGCCGGCCCTGATCGCGCCGGCGCCCAGCTGAAGTTCTCTCACATCGCGTTGGGTTAATGTAATGGAAATATCCCCCGATTCATGCAGGACGCATTCCGGCTCGCCATTTTCGCCAAGCCGCATTCTCCTGCGAATAGCCCCGGGAACGGTTCCACCGATTTCTTCACCCACCAGCATCCGCCCGTCGCAGCCAATCACACCGGTTTTAAGTAATTCGCCGCACAAATCTATCAACCCGCTGCCACATAATCCGGCCGGTTCCACATCGCCAATTACGTTGAATTCAAGGTCGGCGTTGGCTTTTACCCGTTCAATCGCGCCATTGGTTGCGCGCATACCACAGGAAATACGGGACCCTTCAAAAGCGGGGCCCGCCGCCGTGCTTGCGGCGCGTAGCGTCCCGTTGTGGATAAGTACAATTTCGCCGTTCGTGCCAATATCCACCATGAGCGCAGGCGTATCGAGATGTGCCGCATCGCAGGCAAGCAATCCGGCTACCGTATCGCCGCCCACGAAACCCCCAATGACCGGAAAAATATACGCCTTTGCTTCAGGATGAAGGGGTAATCCCATATCCGACGCTTTCATGACAATGCCGTGTTTGTGCAACGGCACAAATGGAACGGAACCCAATGAAGCGGGATCGAAGCCGCACAACAAATGCTGCATGGTGGTGTTGCCGGCAAACGCAACATGATACACCACGTCCGTCTTCACCGCGTTCCTTGAACAAAGATTCACCGCCATATCCTGCACGGCATTTATGATGGAGATGTGCAATTCTTCGAGCGCCGAGGCGCCGCGCCCCGCATACGCAATACGCGAAAGCACATCATCGCCGTAAATCGTCTGGGGATTCATGGCGGCAATTGTGTCCAGTTCCTCTCCTGTTTCCATATTCAACAACGCTCCGACCAGGGTCGTCGTACCGATGTCAAACGCCAATGCATAAAGTGGGGGGGAGACGTCAGCGGCAAGATAATCAACCAAACAATTGTCCTGAAGGATGGCGGTTCCCTTAAAGCGCGTCTCCCGCAATCGCGACCCTAAAACGCGCATTACATGGGGCGACGCTTCAAAAACGTCTGCAATGCCATCCCAATCGGGCAGCGCTTTGGCCAACGCATGTTCCAGGCGCAGTAAATCAGGGGCATCGTCTTCCATGTGCGGCGGTGTCATATCAAGCATGACCTTGCGTATGGCGCCATCAGGCGCGTACAGCCTTTGACTCGAGCCCATCGTCTGAATTTGATGCCGACCGCCAAACAAGGAACTTTGCGGCACATATAACGCGGCATCTTGCGTAAGACGCGTTTGACATGCGAGACGCCAGCCCTGCGCCAGCTCTTCCGGCGCAAGACGAGCGCCGTCCGCGGGAGTGGGCGGCGGCGCGTCCTGTTCAAAGCGCACCCGGCACTTGCCGCATTTTCCGCCGCCGCCGCAAGGCGTATTGATAACGAAGCCGGCGTGCGCGCCCGCTTCAACAATTGTTGTTCCGGGCCGCTCCAACGCTATGCGCCCGCCCGGAATAAACGTAACGCAAATAGTATGGTTGCTCAATGTATTCCTCCAATTCCGGGAACGCCTTTGCATGGGCGACGAAGCCGGAAAATGCCTTCATCCGGAATAATCTTGTACAGTTATTTGCACTGTCAAAACTCTTTAGAAGTATCCCCCGGTTTCGATTGTAATACATGACATCACTGCTGTCCAAATTAGGACAGCAGTGCGTGCAGCAATTTATTAAGTTTCAGGACTTGCAGGGTCATGCCGTTGTACGTGATAGTCCA
>DSBB01000065.1 GCA_011046175.1 Candidatus Hydrogenedentota bacterium
ATCCAGAAGATACAAGAAGAACTGTTAACGCCAGATGGATTCCCGTTTTCACGGGAATGACGGTAGTCGTGGTCTATAGGTCAAACTGACAAAAAATCGTCAGCCGCCCGGTGTTAAGCGCCTAATGAAACGAAGGCGGTGAAACAAACAGGAACAGTACCAGGGCGTACACGCAATACAACGTCACCAATACCGCCCCGTTCCAGCGGTTAAGCGAATAGCCCCGGCGCATCATGATGATCATGGCGCCAACGATGATCATGGCGCAGGGAAACATAAACAGCAATACGGATTTTTCCGCGACCAGCGGATTGGCGATGGCCGACGCGCCGGCCACCCAGCACACGTTGAGAATGTCGGCGCCGATAATGTTTCCCACCCCAATCGCGGACTCGCGCTTGAGCGCCGCGGCGACGCAGGTGGCGATTTCCGGCATGGACGTTCCCGCCGCCGTGATGGTCAGTCCTATCACCACGGGGGACAAATGAAGGCTTTCGGCGATGCCCGTCGCGCCGCGCACCAGCAGTTCGCTGCCGAGCAACACGCCGGCGAGCCCGACGCCGAAGAGCAGCGCTACGCGCGACCACGGTATGGATTCGGCGATGTTGACCACCTCTTCCACGTTGGGTTGTTTGCGCGCATTCCGAAAATGACGATATAAAAACAAGAGATAGGTCAGATAGCATCCAAGCAGTATGCCCCCTTCGACACGGCCCAACACGCCGTTGAGCACAAGCAGAAATCCCACACACAATACAATGGTCACCGCGCAGGCGCTGATGCGGAATATGCCGGGGTCCACCGTCAGCGGCACGCTCGACAACAACGCGGCCAGCCCCAACGCCAGCGAAGCGTCCACTATCACCGAACCAACGGCGTTGCCCAGCGCCAGTTCAGGATAGCCGCGCAACGCGGCTATCAGGGAGGTAAACAATTCCGGCGCGGTGGTGGCAAGGCTCACCAGCACAAGGCCAATAAGCATTTTCGGAACGTTCAGCAACACCGCGACCCCCACCGCGCCCTCCACAAACCAGTCCGCCGTTTTCCAAAGCATCGCGACGGCGGCGGCAACCAGCATTACATCAATCAGCATTTGAAACTCCCGCTAACACAACCTATCGGTCGTCTGATTCCAAGGTTTCGCGAATACGCTTATACGAAGCGTATCGCTCCGGCGCAAGTTGCTCTCCCGCCAGGGCCGCCAACACGGCGCAACCGGGCTCGTGAATGTGGGTGCAATTGCGAAACCGGCAGTCACCGCCGAAAGAGGCGATATCAGGGAAATACAGCGCCAGTTCGTCCGGGCCGACATTCCATAGCCCGAGGGTTCGTATGCCCGGCGTGTCTATAACACGTATATTACCATGCAGTTCATATAAACGCGACGCCGTGGTGGCGTGCTTGCCGCGCTGGGTCGCTTCGCTTACCTCCCGGGTAAACACGCGCACCTGTGGGTCTAAGGCGCACAGCAACGACGATTTTCCGACGCCGCTGTGTCCGGCGAATACGCTGATTTTATTGGTTAGCAACGACCGCAACGTTTCGAGCCCCCGGCCCGTAACGCAGCTGGTGGAACAGACCTGTATGCCCAGTTCCCGATAAATGGATACGTGCTCCGGTTCCTTGTCAACCAAATCCATTTTATTTACGCACAGCGCAGGCTCCACGTCCCCGAGCCGGGCGGCGATCAGAAACCGGTCTATCAGGCCGGGGCGGAATGGCGGTCGCGCCGCCGCCGCGACAATAAGCAACAAGTCCACATTCGCCGCTATCAACTGTTTTTCGACGCCGCGGTGTCGCGGCGCATATCGTAGCAGCCGGGACTTGCGTTCGCCGATCCCGCGCACCACGTCGTTGCCGTCCTGGTCCTGTTCGACCAGTACCCGGTCGCCAGGCGCGAGCAGGGAGGCGTCATCCTCGTCAAGACGTTCGTCAATAAGGCACAACTGCGTTTCCGCCGCCGCGCCGGACTCCTTATCCATCCGCACAAACGCCCACTTGCGGGCGTGAGAAACCACGGTCGCATTTGTCGCGAAATGTGCCGGGAGCGGATTGCGGTAAACGGTGTGTTCAGGCAGTTTTACCAACGCGCGCCTGTGGCGCGCAAGGTCATGCGAAAAATCCGCCTCCGGCTTTTGATCCCATTGTCGTTCGCGGACCGTGCTGCGTTTCTTTTTTTCGAGTCGCTTTCGTTTTGCCATGATCGGGGTTCGGTCAATGCGACTGATAGCGGTTGTTTCGCATGATTTCCTCGTTCAACTGATGGGCGGAATCCGTGCCAAGTTCCTTCAGGCGTTGGTTCAGCGCGGCCACTTCGATGATAATGGATATGTTGCGTCCGGGCCGCACCGGTATGCGCAGATAGGGGATGCGCACGCCCATAATGTCCACATGCTGCGCCTGCAAGCCGGTGCGGTCATAGTTGGCGGCGGCGTCCCATTCTTCAATCTCAACGATAAGGCCGATGCGTTTGAACGTGCGCACGCTGCCCACCCCGAAAACGGAACGCACGTCTATGATGCCCAGCCCCCGGATTTCCATGTGATGCTTGACAATATCGTTCGTCTGCGCATACAGGTAATCCTCGCGGCGGCGTTTGAGTTCCACAAGGTCGTCCGCCACCAGACGATGGCCGCGCTCGACCAGTTCGAGGGCGGATTCGCTTTTGCCGATGCCGGGCTTGCCGACGATGAGACATCCGACGCCGTACACGTCCACGGCGGTGCCATGCAGCACTGTTTCCGGCGCGAACTCCTGGGTCAGGAACAGAATGATGCGGCTGATAACCTCGTCCGTGCTCATGGTGGTGCGCAAAACGGGAATGCCGTTGCGATTGCACAAATCAAGGAACACCGGCTGCGGCGTCAGATTGCGCGAAAGGACAAAAGCGGGCACTTCAAAAGCAAACATGTTGGCTATGCGCGCAGCCAATTCAGCGGACGTGAGCCGCTCCATATAATGGATTTCCGTATTGCCCAGTATTTGCACACGGTCATTGGCAAAATAATCAAGATAACCGCTGAGGGCAAGGCCGGGGCGATTCACGTCCCATGTGAACACCGGGCGTTCCGTTCCTTGAAATCCGGCGATCATCTCAAAATCGAGGTTGTGCGTTACGTGCTCAAGCAAACGGGACACGGGCAGAAATTGTTTGCGTTTTACCGGGAGACCACTGAAATCCATAAAGCGCTTTCGTCACGTTTCGGGCGCAGCCGCACGCGCCCGGAATCTGACTGCCATCTATTGGTTAAAAGTCCGGCTCAATCAGGCCGTACTTGTTGTCGTCTCGGGCGTAAAGAACATTAACCTGCGAGGTGTCCGCATTGTAAAAGACGAAAAACGGGTCTTCCAACAGTTCCAATTGCATAACCGCCTCTTCAACGGTCATCGGCTTCATGGGGATTTTTTCGCGGGTTACCACATGATGCGCCACCTCCTCCTGGACATCGTTCTCATCAGAATCGCCGTTGCCCTGCATCGAAATAATGGCGTGGCCGTAACTAAGCGCTTCCCGTCCGCTGCGGGGCTGATGCCGGTTGATGCGGTCTTTGTATTTGCGCACCTGTTTATCAAGTTTCGCCATGACGGCGTCCACCGATGCGTACATATCGGCGGAAGCCTCACGGCTGTGGATGCGGACGCCGTTGGCGTGCAGGTTAATGTCCGCAATATGCCGGTGCTTTTCCACGTCAAGCACTACATCCACGTCAATTACCCTGTCGAAATGGGTCCTGATCTTTTGCAGGGCGTTTTCGATATACGCCTTCAGCGCTTCGGTCATCTCCATGTGGCGACCGGTGATCGTAACTCTCATAAATAAAGCCTCCAATAAGAAAAAACTGCTGTTTAGCGGGAAAGCATATCATGCTCTTGCCCTTTCATTCAAAACATAATTGGCGGGCGCCCCTATTCCTGCCGCCGGGTCTTGTTCCCTGCAAGACAGTAAACGCGAAACAAACGATATGTCCACAATTGTTCCGGCATTTTCCCCGCGGTTTCCGTATTCACCGTTTCAGCCGGTGTTCCGCTTTTTTCAGGTTATGATGAAGTTCCGGCAACGTCGGTAGTTTTTGCCGCGCCTCGAGGAAATATGCGCGCGCATTTTGATACAGGCCGTACCGGGCGCATATTACCCCCGCATTATTCAGCACGACAGGGTCGCGTCCGTAGGCGCGCAACGCCTCTTCAATATGCTTCAGCGCCTTGTCACGGTTCGCGGCGGCGGCGGCGCCGTCCGTCCTTCTCATGGCCATCAGCGCGGCATAGGCGCGGGCAATGTTGATATCGAAGAGAATGGCGGCGGCGGTGTAATCGCCGTGCGTGTCCTTCCGTTCCATCGTATACCCGTATTCCCGCCAATAATCTCGCCCTGACGGTTTCTCGCCCGGGCGCAATGCGCGGAAAAGCAGTCCCGCAGGCGCAAAACGCGCCTCCGGAGCGTCGGGCAATCGCATCGGTTTTGAAAGGTACAAGGGGCGATCCGTGTTGGCGAGCAGCCATGCGAAAATTTCCGGGTCGTGGCGAAGCGGCGGGAACTCGCCGATCTTTTCGCGCAGTTCACTCGGCATCGCGTCGAGCAGCGGACTTTCGAGATAACCGTACTTGCGCAAATTCTCCACGTCCGGACGCATCCCCAGCGTCTCTTGAAGATAGAGTACGCTGAAGCTGCCGTGGTCGGATTGAGACACATAAATGGCGTCCGTCGGCAGCGACGCCAAAATATTCATTCCGTAATCGCGCGTCCAGTAATAGTCCGATTTGTCATTGCGCCGCCAGTGAACATGCAATGAGCCGACGATACAAGACAACGCCAGCACGACGGCGACGGCGGCATAAAGGCTGTTGCGCCGCCAGAGCGTTTCGATGGCGACGCCCATGCCCACGGCGGAGATCATGTAGGCGGGAATGGCAAAGACACGCATTACCCAGAGCCATTCGCGGGTCTGTTCGAAGTTTTGCCAGTACGCGAACCCTGCGGGTATTATCAGCCCGCACGCCCAAAACAACAGTCCATGACGGAAATGCCGCCGTAACGCGATCAACAGCCCCCACAAACCGAATGCGGCGCCCCACGGCATGAACTCGCCCAGCCAGAAACGGCCGTATGTTGCCATCTGTCCGGCAAAACGCGCCATGCTGCGCGGGTATTGATCAAACATGAACGCGTACTGGCTTCGCCGTATCACGTGGTAGAAGTTTCGCAGCGTTTCCGGATTGCCCCAGTCCAGCGGCGGGTTCGCCCGGGAACGAATGGGCAGATAGAGAAAAACGAGCAACCCCAGCAGGACGGCGCCGCCCGCCGCCAGAAAGGTCTTTGCGCGCAATCTGTCAGCGGCGGGCGCGGTTGCATTCAAACAGAAGATATAGGCCGCAAAGACCGGCGCGAGCAGCACAAAGGTGTAGTGGACGCTTACGCCGAGACCGCAGAAAAAAGCGCACACGACAAGATATGCCCCGCGCCGCGTGTCGCCCCAAAGCAGTAATAACAGCAGGCACAGCGCAAAGAAAAAAGCGTTCATGCTGTACACTTCCGCGACAACCGACTGCGCCCAGAACTCGCGTGAGCAGGCCAGCGCCAGCGCCGCCATGAACCCCGCGATACGGTTCCGGGTCAAATAGATGACGATTAACGCGAGCCAGAACACCGCGCCCGCGCCAAAACAGGCCGACATGAGGTTCACCCGCCATGCCGCCTCGCCCCAGGGCAGCCGGGTGAATAAGTGGCCGATGAGACAATACAGGGGGTAGCCGGGGGGATGAGGGACGCCCAGCACATACGCCGCCGTAACAAATTCACCGCTGTCCTCGCCCGTAATGGTCGGGCCGAGCGTTTGCAGGTAGAGCCAGAACGCGGCAAGCGCGGCAAGCAGCGCCGCGCCGCAGTCCGCGCGGGCGAATATCGCGCCCGGACGGGGCGTGGACAGCCACCAAACCTGCGGCGCGGCGAAGCGTATATTGATTCTTTCCTTACAGTTTGGTTTCTTCATGTCGCAATATGCGCCGGATGTTGGAATGGTGTTTGACGATCACCAGCGCCGCCACAATCAGCGTGAACCAACGCACCGGCCACGGAATCTCGAAGATAAACACGGCGACGCTCATCGCGGCTGCAGCGGCGATGGAGCCCGCGCTGACCATGCGGGTGGTGGCGAGCACGGCGAAAAACACCGCTCCCGCCAGCACCATCGGCATGGGCGCGAGACCAAGAAACACGCCGGCGCTGGTGGCCACCCCTTTGCCGCCGCGAAACCACAGGAAAATGGGAAAGGCGTGTCCCATAATCGCGGCCATGCCGCAGCCAACGGGCAGGTATTCCCACGTATGCATGTAGGGCGCCATCATCACCGGGAACCACCCCTTGAACACGTCAAACACCAGCGCGGCAAGCCCATACATCTTGCCCAGTGAACGCATGGTGTTGGTTGCGCCGATATTGCCGCTGCCCATGGTGCGTATGTCCACGCCACGCAGCCACTGGCCGAGCCACAGCCCCGTGGGCACGGAACCCAGCACATAAGACAGGGCGAGCGCAATGGGGATTAACAAGTTTGCAGTCATGACTTTTTCTTTGTCTCCTCTCTCAATTCAATGCGGATGGGCACCCCCTCGAATCCGTAGGCGGCGCGCAGTTGGTTCTCAATAAACCGCACGTAGCTAAAGTGGAACAAACGCTTCTGGTTTACAAACAACACGAACTCGGTCGGCTTTGTGCCGGTCTGCGCCGCATAAAGAATCTTGGCATGTTTTCCCTTTTGGCTGGGCGGGTTGTGTTTTGCCCGCACCTGTTCCATGAATTTGTTGACTTCGGCGGTGCTGATTCGTTTGCGCGCTTCGAGCGCAACGCGATCCACATAGTCAAACACAGAGAACAACCGCTTCCGGGTTACATTGCTTATGGTCAGTTGCGGCGCATATTGGATGTAACCCATTTTCAAGTCAAGTTCGTCGGCCAGCTGCTTGAATCGTTTCGCCTTGTTCTCCACCAGGTCCCACTTTGTCCAGACAAGGATGAACGCCGTGCCTTGTTCCATGGTGTACCCGATAACCCGCTTGTCCTGTTCGGTCAGGCCTTCCGTGGCCTCCACCATGATGAGGCACACGTCGGCCCGGCGAACCGCTCGCAGCGACCGGACGACGCTGTAATGCTCGACCGCCGCCTTTATACCCGCTTTGCGCCGCATGCCCGCGGTGTCAATCAACACATATTCATTGCCTTTCCAACGGAAATCCACATCAAT
>DSBB01000453.1 GCA_011046175.1 Candidatus Hydrogenedentota bacterium
AAGCCCCCGCAAAGAAGAAAGCCCCCGCGAAGAAAAAGGCCGCCGCGAAAAAGAAGTAATGCGGTAAAGCGCACAGCGCCACACTGCTTTTAGCGTCAGCGCGTTTCTGCGACGGCCGATTTTCGGCTTGAGAGATGCGCTGATGCGAGTTGCCGTTCTGCTTCATGATGTTGTTGGCAACGGAGAAAAGAACGGCGGGCGGTGTTTGGGGAAAGAAAATTCCCTGCGCCTCATGTAGATTGCATGGAGCGCAGGGCGTTTTTTATTTGTTGACTGGTGCGGGCTAATGGTGCGAGAAGCAACGTTCCAGAGTGAATACCATGGTCGCGCCCTTTTCATTGCACGCGGCAATGGCATCGTAATCATTAACGCTGCCGCCGGGTTGCGCCAGCGCGGTTACACCCGCGGCGGTCGCCGCGTCAACAGCGTCTCGGAATGGAAAAAAACCATCAGAGGCCATAACAGCGCCGTCAAGAGATTCTGAGCCTTTGTATTTCATCTGCGCCTTATGTATTGCTTGTTGCACGGCGCCCACGCGGTCCTGTTCCCCTGTTCCAACAGCGAGGGTCTGGCCATTGCGCGCGATGACAACCCCGTTCGAGCGCACATGAAGATTCACCCGCCACGCAAAAAGCAGGTCGTCCAGCTCCTGATTTGTCGGTTGCCGAGCAATGTCTATGCGTCCCTTCTTGGGATGATCATTATATGCGGGCACAAAATCGTTCGCCGATTTCAGCCGGGACAGGTAAGGCTGCGCCAATACGACCGATCCGTCGTCAAACACCTTGATTTCCCACGCGTTTGGGGTGTCGTCCGTGTACTTGGGTAGTCCGCTGAACGCGGGGGTTTTCACAATGCGAATATCCTTATTGCGTTTGAAACGGGCGTGATCGTTGAATATGGCGAGCGCCGTCTCGGAAAAAGCGGGCGCCGCAACGCCCTCGACAATGGTTTGCATGATTTCCGTCGCCGTGTCCGCATCCACTTCCACGTTAAAGGCGACCACGCTTCCAAAGGCGGCTTGCGCGTCTGCGTCTCGGGCGCGTTGATATACCTCGGCCAGCGTCATGCCTTCCTGTTGTATGGCCGCGCCGGAAGGATTACAGTGCTTCATCACGGTGCATGCGGGACGCTCCATGTATTTCAGTATTCCCAATGCATGGTGCATATCCTCGAGATTCGTCTGGGACAGCCCGCTCTTCCCGGTTTTCAACATGACATAAGCGCCCAACGCCAGTTGTGCGGCGCCTGTAGGCTTATAGAATGCGGCCGGTTGATGCGGGTTTGTGCCGTACCGCAGGTTCTCCACCTTTTCAAGCGTGCGTCCGAGCAACTCAATGGTTTCAGGAAACTGTCCCTCTGTACGGGTTCGATACATGGCCTTCAAATCTTTTTCCGACATGATGGATTCTCCTTTATCGAATGAGCGTGTTTCATTGTAGTGGGGGGGGGCGGGTCTTATTTCGTCACGACTCCTGCATATATTTCAGGCCGGTCGAGGTCGGTCGCATTCCCTTCAGAATTTAGGGCGCCTGTGCTTGTCGTTTCAGAAGACGCCGGCATCGCGCTATTCAGGCACAACGGCGCTGTAATTGGGGTCGGCGTTCAGCGCGCCTTCGCCCGACGCCCAGCGAATGTGCTCCTCCACGATCGCTTGGAATGCGGGGTGTTCCCAAACATCTTCACGATGTCCCATGCCATTGTACAGGACGCGGCCCTCGCCAAAAGCGCGGCACCAGATCATGGGGTAGTCCGGAATATCGTACATGCGCTGCCTGCGGCCCTTGTCGCCGATTTCAAGCAACGCGAGCACGTGCATTGCGTCCTTGTTCAAATGGCGGAACAAATACCATTCATCCCGCAACGACCAAGTCTCGGGCAGCGAGGCGATGGCCGGATGCGCCGGGCTGACGTTGCGAATGGTTCCTTCAAATTGCGCGCCGTGCGTTACAAATTCGCCGCCCAGCATTTCAATGTAGGGGGTTGGCGTGTCGCCGCCGCTGCGGAACGAGTCTGTCGCCGAGTGAAAACCAATAAAGCCGCCGCCGCCGCGAATCCAATCAAACAGCGCCGCCGGTCCTTCTGCGGTCATGGGCGGATTGCCGTCTTCGCCCGCTTCGGTGAGGACGCCTGACGTGTAGAAAATAACCACGTCGTAATTTTCGAGCGATGCCTTGTTAATCATGCTTGCGTCCTTGGTGCATGTGATTGCTCCGCCCATCTTTTCCACAATAGGAGTCATGATGCGTTCCACATGGCTTGTGCCGCTCGCGTCATTCTTGATGACGCCGTGCTCAAATCCGGAGGATTTGGTCAGCAGCAGTACGCGCGGTTTTGAAGGCGCGTCGTCTGCAACGGCGCCGGGCAGCACACAAAAGATTAGTAACGCGGCCATGCCGACAGGTGCGAAATTCATGATACGATTCTCCTGTTTGAAAGATTGTGCATATTGTCGCCATCTTCGGGCAAAAAAACAACACGCCCGAGCGGCGGAACCGTTCGGGCGCGCCGGAGTACTCTTAATTTTCAGTCGCGCGCACGACGCTGATGCGGGTTGTCAGCCAGGAATCCTGCATCTCGCTAAAGAAACGCATATCCTTGAAAAGAGACGAAACAGTGGCTGCGACATCGGCGCCTTCCCGCGGCAGCGGATTGCCCGCCAGCGCCATCAACGGATCAACCAAGTCCACATATAATTCCGGCTTCAACAAAAGGGCTTGATAAACCGGCGTCTCCGGGTTAATGGGCGGTTCGAGGGATTCAAAGAAGCCGCTGGTCTTTTCATCTTTGATCAAGTCTATAATTTCGCGGATGCCCGCATCGCTGTTTGAGACAATGATCACGTCGTCAACCATGGCAAAATAGAATTGAATGGGCGAGGGGAAATTAACCGCCTTAATCCGAACATCACGGTAGGGATCGCCATGCGGCAGCTGCGGCGCCATCTGAAGGAACACGCTCGCCTGCTGGGGATTTTGCACTTCAACAAAAAGGAACATGGTCGGGAAATCAATCGGGTCCATGCCCGTCACGGCGAATGTGATTTCCTGGCCGAGCATCCCGAGCGCCGGCTTGCCGAACTGCAACCCCTGGGCAACGCCGGGTTGGTTGCGCAGTTCGTCGGGAAGATTCTTGAGATAGATGTCTTCTATTTGCGCCTTTGCTTCCGGCGTAATTAAAAGGGTCAGGAACGCAAGCGTGTTTTGCGGCAACAACTGCGCCCACCGCAAGGGACGGGCCGTTCCCATGGTTGTCAGAAGAGCGGGGTACATCTCCGTGTCTATCTTGGACTTAAGCTCGATAACATCATCCCGAACGCTCAGGGTTAAAAGCATCGGATCGTTCGTGTCATTGGCGTACATGTCCTTAAGCTGCTGCATCTGCGTTTGCACGAAGAAGACCGCCTCGGGCTGCACCTGTCCCAGCAGCGCGACAAACTTTTCGATGACAGGAACGAATTTGTCGCCGTAAATGAGCGCAGCCGCCTCGTGAACATCATCGGGCGGGCACGATTTCGAGCCGTACCGCAATTGGGCGGGCGCTTTCTCGCGGGCCGCCACTTGTTTGAGCATTTCAATGTCGTTGCCTATTGCGAGAACGCCGCCCGACAGGAAATAGCCGCCAATACCCTCATACAGGGTAATTGTGACATCCCCCGCGCTTTCTTCGTTCGTGGGAACGCCGGAGAGCATGTCGTTCGTCAGTTTTTTCAGGCACGCCTCGGCTTTTTCACCGTCAAGAACCGGAATAACCGCCACGGCTTTTGTCGAGGACATGTCCGGCAATGCCGACGGTGATTGCCTCGTGGCGGCGTCCAGCGCTTCCTGCGCAAGTTCGTCCAAATCAAGAAAAACCGCGGCGCCCTTCGCGCTGTCAATCCCCATGGCCGCAAGCACGGCGGCAAGATCGTCAGACTCTTCAACATCCATGTCTTTTGCCAGGTCACGGGCGATCAAACCAAGCTCTTCCGCCACATCCATCTCGTCGCCGAATATATCCTGCACCAATGGCGCCAGATTGGCAATAAGACTGGTCACCGGCGGAATACCGACGGACATTTGCGCATCATCAGGAACATACCGAAGCGCGTCAAGCGTCAGGGGTGCGTTCTCCGCAGCCGCAAAATCCGCCGCTTGAGGCTCGGGACGCGGCGGCGCCGCCGGTTTTTCAGCGGCGGTTTTCTCCGTTTTGGCGGGGGATGTCTCCACCGGGCTCGTGACTCCGCCCGACATGTACATGTATGCGCCGGCGCCCGCAAGGGCGATTACCAGTATCAGCGCAAGCACCAAGGTTCTTGTTTGTTTCGGCTCTGCCATGACGTGTTCTCCCGAAAAGGTTGGTTATATGACTGTAAATTCCGACTCGAAAACAGATCATCTGCGCTCGGTTCCGCATCGGTTCCCGCTTGCTGCTTTTTCCACAACATCCATACCTTTTGGAAACAAGCGCCCGCATACGCGTTTAACATGTTCCAGTATGAATGAAAACACCTTTCCGTGTCAAGAAAAGTTTCCACTCCCTGAAAACGCTGATCTATTCGGGTTACTTCTGAGTGCGCACGGAAAATATCTTTGGCAACAAACGCCGTCGCCTCGCACGATTGCCATTCACCCCACCACACCCTCATAGACCCCCTATGCGTCTCATATGTCCTAAGGCGGGCGTTGTCCGCAACCCAGATTTGACTATTCTCTTGAACGTGGTTTCTGGCCGAGAAGATACTACGCTTCGTCCGGGACTTCGCCCGGAAGAAGTGGCGCCCTGCGGCGTAGCCGCAAAAAGTAATCCTTGCGCTCTTTATGCTAACAAACGCAATTATATGAACAACATGCGGCAAGCTGACAAAAAATTGTCAGCCGAGTGGTGTTAAGCGCCTATAAAACAAAAGCGACGGCGCTGCATCATGCAACGCCGCCGCCTTATAAGATGTTGAAAACATCATGCCTTACTTGTTCATGACCTTGTCTACAGGCGGCGCATCGAGGCGCTGCCATTCCGGAAGGGGTCCCGCCAGCGGGCGGGCGTACTTCAGAAAATCTTCGGTCACGTCGTTGCCCGCTTCGTTGATGAAGGCGTCCGGCATGACCGTGGAATGGCGCGCCACCGTATCCAACGGCGTCAGGAAATACGAGGGCACGTAATCGCCCGCGCGCTTGATGGCGACGGAGCCGTCGAGGTCGTGGTGAATGGCGTAATGCACCGCCCGCTCGCCCACGGCGCGCGCTTCAATCTGATCAGTTTCGCTGACACAGCCGAGGAAACTGCGCTGCAGATAGCCGAGCGTGTCGGCGCGGACGCGCTTGGTCAGTTTGGATTCCTTGATCCACGCCGCGAGCAGGTCGCCCAGCGCGCCCGTGCCCGACAATTGCACGTTGCCGTGGGAATCCTTTTCGCCGCCGGTGAACTGCGACGCAATTGCCTCGCCGTTTTCGTCCACGATGCCTTCTGACACGGCAATCACGCAACGCCCGTATTTCTCGAACGCAGTTGTGACATCGGCCATGAATTTTTCTTTCGTGACGGCGCGCTCGGGCAGATAGATGAGATGCGGGCCGTCGTCCGGGTACTTGCGTCCGAGCGCCGCCGCCGCCGTCAAAAAGCCCGCATGACGTCCCATCACCACGCCGACATACACGCCGGGAATGGCGCGGTTGTCAAGATTCGCCCCCGCAAACGCCTGCGCCACGAACTTCGCCGCCGAGCCGTAGCCCGGGCAGTGGTCGGTGACCTTCAGGTCGTTGTCAATGGTTTTGGGCACGTGCATGACACGCAGCTCGTAGTTGTTGTCCGACGCCTGTTGATTGACAATGCGGCAGGTGTCCGCGCTGTCGTTGCCGCCGCAATAGAAAAAATAGCGGATGCCGTGTGCCTTGCACACCTCGAAAATTTTCTTACAATACGCCTCGTCCGGTTTGTCGCGCGTGGACAGCAGCCCGGACGACGGGGTGTTTGCCACCGCTTCCAGATTGGATGTGGTCTCTTCGGTGAGGTCCACCATGTTCTCGTTGATAATGCCGTTCACGCCGTATAACGCGCCGTAAACGCGGGTTACCTGCGGGAAACGACGTGCCTCGAGCACCACGCCCGCAACGCTTTGATTGATAACGGCAGTTGGTCCGCCACCCTGCGCGACCAACACCTTGCCTTCCAATTTCGACATGCTACACTTCCTTTTTATCTGTTTTTTCGGGGATGAAACAAGGCCGTCTTTAACCCGGACATTTCACCGGGTTAACGACGGCGCGGAGGCGCGAGACAGGGCAGCATTATGACATGGAGACTTGAAAAGAGTCAAACCCCTTTCCGCCAATGTCGCCGTTTGCGGAAAAGGCAATGCCTCGTGAAGAGCCGGCGCGCGAACTTTCCTTATTCCGTGAGGACTTCTATGGCGAGGGCGCCGATATAGGATAACAGGCGCGGCCATTGTTCTATGCTTCCGGTAATTAGTTTGATATGGGTTGGCCCCGCCGTCATCTCGCCGAAAGTCGGGTCCATGGCTATCCATTGTCCCGCATACACCTCCACCCATGCATGGTAGCCGAATGCCTGCATCTTGCGGCTCCACGCCAGCCCGATGACGACGCGTGTCGGCACGCCCGCGGCGCGGGCAAGCGCGGCAAACAAGACGGCGTGCTCGTTGCAGTCGCCCTTGCGTTGTTCCAACACATCCAACGCGCTGGGAACGGACAAGACAAATTCCTTTTCGATGTTTTCATACACCCACGAATACAGGCGAACGGCCTTGTCCCATGATGTTTCCGCGCCGTCCGTGATGTCGTCTGCCGTCTCAGTAATGCGCGGATGGTCCGCCTGAATGAACAGGTCGGATGTGAGACATGCGGCGGACTCTTCATCGGAGAGCGGTTCGCTTCGGGACGCATCGTGCGGGTCTTGGCGCGTAATCACAAAGATGTTGCCATCGCGCCTTTGCCGCGCATCTTCCGGGGGAAGCAAGGCGGGGTCTTCCGATGTAATGCGCAGGCGCAGCATGTCCGCGTCGGGGTTCGGCGTCGCTCCCGTGGGCGTTATTGAAAGCGAGCGAATCATATTTGCCGACTCATCCGCCTGCAGCGGTTCAAACGCCTCTTCCGGCGTAATTTTCTTGACAACAAGGCCAATGGGCGTTTCGGCGCGTATTACTTCTTCATCTTCCGATATCCATGCCAGAGTCGTGAAACCCGCCACAGTGGTGGCGATCACCAC
>DSBB01000298.1 GCA_011046175.1 Candidatus Hydrogenedentota bacterium
ACACGGCGCGGGCCGTTTCCGTAATGGGATCAACGGCATATTGCGAGTGCCGGTTGCGCAATATGGCAAAGCAGGCGGCGCCGTTGACCGCGCGCAATGCGCCGCATACAATGGCAAAAAAGTTGCCCACCATCTGATCGCTGTACCAATCGGCGGCAAGAGGCGAGATGCAGTCAAAAAGATACTTGACGTTATTGCCCCGTTCTTGAATACTGCCCAGTATATCGTCAATAAAAGGCTCGAACCCTTCCTGGGGATTCACCGTGACGACATCCGTTTCCGCCCCGGGCACGGGTAGCTCATGGTCGGCAAAATGGAAATAGACGATTTTGTCCCGTTTTCCCGAAACACCCCCGGCGAACAAACAGGCGAAGGGTTCGTAGTCATGCAGGTCATCCACCTGCCATACCAGGGAGCCGGCATGTTTTCCCGCGGCGAGAGCGCCCAGCGCCGCGTCGCCGGCAATAGTGTTATCATGTCGCCCTGTGTTTTTCGTCATGGTGTGCGCGCCAGCCGGAAACCGTAATTATAGCTGCGCCTGTCGGGCGGCTTGGGCGTTGAACGGTGGGCGGAGCGACACAAATGACCGGGATAAAACCACGCGCATCCGCGAAGCGTCCGGTAGGAGCCCGTCTGCGGTCCGGCGGGATTCGATACCGGCTCTTCCGAGAACGGACGGCACCACCAGTCGTGGCACCACTCCCACACGTTGCCCGACATATCATAGGCGCCGACAGGACTACGGCTGTCCAGGGTCAATAGGTCCGGATCGCTCAGCCGCGCGGGATTAACACCGTTGTACCACCCCACCGGATTTGTGCGCGGCACATTTGTCAACCCCAGCGGATTGGCGTGCTTTCCCGTCTCATAACAATAATTTGCCCGGGTAATGTCAAGCGTATCGCTGGTAAAGCCGTAACGCCAATGCCTTTCCCCGTCCCATCCCGCGGCCCGTTCCCACTCCGCCTCGGTGGGCAATCGGAAACCGTTGCGGACGGGTTCGTATCGGGTCCAATCTGCGGTATTATAACAGGGATCCAAACCTTTTATTTCGCTCAACCAGTTGCAATAGGCCACTGCGCCGAACCAGTTCACCGTTACCACGGGATGATCGGCCATGGAAAACTCCTGGTTGTTGTAACCCGTGTTAACGCGGACTTCAAATACGCCGCGCTTGAAGGCGATCTGCGACCAACTGGTGCTCGCCTCCGTATCGGCAATGGGCTGTCCATACGCATAAATCAGCCCGTTCTTAAAGGCGTCGCCGTTCTCGTCCCGCAAATACCCCTGCGCAAGCGCCCAATTCAGCGCATCGGCATACTCTTGATTCGTCACCGGATACTTGCCAATTTCATAAGCGTCCAGATACACCTCATGGACGGGCCGCTCGATGGTGCGTTCAGGCCCCCATTCCTCCTCCCACTCATAGGGGCGTCCCATCTTGAATGCGCCCGAAGGCACGGGCAGCATTTCGCTGTGCGCCACTACTTTACCCGGGAGTTCGACAAGGTTGCCCGCCCCCGGCGCAGCGTTTTTATCCGCGTCTTTCTCAGGCGCGCCATCCACAACGACCGACTCTTCCCCCGCGACCACGCCGCCCCCGTCCGTTGTCATGTTTTCAGCGGACGCTTCTTTTCTTGCTTCGGTGGCGCCCCCGTTTTCAGGATTCGGTTCCGGGGAACTCTGTTGAGCACAACTTGCCCAAGCCACCACCAACAAAAAGACTGCCATGTTCATCAAAAATGCAGCGCCATGTTTCATATCCATCAACTCCTTTCCGCTTGCGTCGCAACATCATGCAGGACGGTATTATCATACAGCATAGCGTAATACGCCGTAAAACAAAAGGGCGCGTCCTTTTGACAAAATGGCAATTACCCTTGGCGTTTAGGTATAGTTTCGGCTTGTTGAAAACGTCTCTTGGAATCTTTGTTTGGTACATCTACGCGTTTCACGCAGATGTCAGGAAAAAGTATTGCACAACGTAGAAGCGGCATCTTGCCGTTTCATAACGCGACAAGAATGCCACGTCTACGTCAGCTTCGCTGTTATACTGCGTTAGGCGCTTAACACCGGGTGGCTGACAATTTTTTGTCAGTTTGACCTATAGACCACGACCACCGTCATTCCCGTGAAAACGGGAATCCAGAAGATACAAGAAGAACTGTTAACGCCAGATGGATTCCCGCTTTCGCGGGAATGACGGAAAGGAAACGGGAATGACGGTAACGTTGTGTTTTGTTTGTGACAACTGCGCCGCAGGCGCCACTTCTTCCGGGCGAAGTCCCGGACGAAGCGTAGTACCTTATCAGCCGGAAACCGCGATCAAGAAAAAGAAGTTGGGTATGTTGTTCACGCTTCAGCGTGCGGGGGTGCGTGTATGACTCAGAGTTTGTGTGCTACTGCCGCACGCTGAAGCGTGGACAACATACAAAGAGAATAGTTAAATCTGAGTTGTGGGCAACGCTAACGTTAGGTTAAAGGAACTGCCATTGGAAACCAAACCTCATGTTGAATTCAAATGGTATGAGGGGCTGGCGTTGTGCCTCGCCATGATCGGCATTCAGTTGTCCAGCGAAGTCATGAACCAGTGGGGCACCTATTTTTATTCGCCCTCGGTCGGAGTGGGCCGCACCATATACGTGGCGGTGGGCGTTGTCGGTTATATATTCATTGCCGGCACGGTATGGGACGCCGCGATAGGCCCTTTTGTCGGAATATGGTCTGATAGAACGAAAACAAAACCCGGCCTGCTGCGTTTGGTGCCGATTCGCGGGCGGCGGCTTCCCTTTATATTCTGGGGGTCCATTCTCATGACCTTTACGGCGGTGGCATTCTGGTATCCGCCCCTGCCCCGCGAATCCACGCTGAACTTCGTCTACGGGACAACGATACTATGCTTGCACTGGACTTTTTTCGGCATTGCCATGGTGCCCTTGAACTCGCTTGCCCCGGAAATTGCGCGTTCCGAAAGCGCCCGCGTGAAAATCGGCACATGGATAGCCGTCGGAATGATAGTCGGGCTGGCGGTCGCCGTGGTTCTGCCGGGCGTTTTGATTGAGATGCTCGATCCGGCGCGGTCGGTGGTGCTCACGGAAACGCTTGGCGCCGGCGCCGACATATCGGCGGCGGGAGCGGCTGCGGAAGGCGAAGAAATGGTTGTTTACTCTCCCACCGGCTACCGGCGTCTGGCGTTTCTGCTGGCGTTGGTCTCTTTGATAATGTTCCAGTTTCCCGTGTGGCTGATACGGGAACGCTACGATTCCGACAAGGCGCCGCAGGAGCAGCATCTTTTTATTGACGGTCTGAAAGACGCGTTGCGCAACCGCGCGTTCATGATTTACGCCATGGCTTTTTTCCTGTTTGCCATCGGCTTTCAAGGCGCGCAACGGGTGCTTCCCTATTGGGCGGAACTGGGGCTGGGCGGCAGCGAATCCACCGTTACCTTTATGATGATCCCCTTTATTGTCATGGCTTTCGTCAGTTACTGTTTCATACCTCTCGCGGCGAAACATCTGCATGTAAAATGGATGCTTTTTATCGCGTTGTTTATCATCGCCAGCGGCATGCCGTTTATGTATGTTGTGGGCGTCGCCGACTGGACGCCCGGCGCCAAACTGCTCATGGGCATGGTGTTGTTTGGATATTGCGGCGTGGGCCAAGGAATCATTTACGTGATGATGACGCCCATCATTGGCGAGATTATTGATTATGACGAGCAACGCAGCGGGAAACGCCGTGAAGCGCTTTATAACGGATTAAGCGCCGTGGCATGGAAATCGGCCATGGCGGGTTCCATATTCCTCGCCACCACATCCATGAGCGTATGGGGAAACTCGGCGCAAAACAACACCGGCGTATTGCTTGTGGGGCCGCTGGCGGGATTGTTCGCCTTTGCCGGCATGGTACTCATTTGCTTCTATCCGCGGATTCACCCCGCCCGCGGCGCGGAAAGGTGACGCTACCTGGCCGTTACCGGCAACAGAAGCGCGCTTGCCTTTGCCGCGCCGGTGTGAACGCGGTTTCGCGCCGTGCGCATCTCCTCATCCGGCGCCGGATGGTCTGCGCCGGTGTTCGGATTCACGTCAAAGCGGGGATAGTTGCTGCTTGATAGGTGCAGTCCGATGCGGTGACCCTTGTCGAACACCCAGGCGATACTCCATAAATCCACCTCAATCTCGACTATGTCGTCGTGTCCCTGAAGCGGGGGCGCAATGCGATCAAATCCCTGCCGGGTCTTCACGCGGCGTATGTTGTCCAACATCAAAATTTCCCGGTCGTCTCCCTCAGGGAAAATATCCAACAGTTTCGCCGTAAAATCGGTATCAGGCGCGTCGGAAGACACAAACAACCGCGCTTTGACCTTTCCTACAATCTCAAGGGGTTCTTTGAGCGGGGCCGACGCGAATTTCAACAAATCGTTCCGCGTCGCGCTGTACTTGCGCTGATCATAAGGGCCGGACACAAGGTTGGGCAATAAATTAGCGCCGCCCCACGTGGGATATGGATCAGCCGGGTCAAAGACAAATTCCAGAAAGGATTGTTCACCGGGCGGGTCGGGTTCAAGCGCGCCCCCGGCGGTCAGATAAAAAGCCGTCTCCTGCGCGGGAAGGGGCGGCCATTTGTCCGCTGTGCGCCACTCGTTTCCCGGCGCGTCAGGCGTGTCCGCCCCCATCACATAATAATGCACTTTTGGCAAAGCGTCCAATGCGGCGGCGTCGCCCGCAAGGTGATACGCAAAAAACTTGTCGCGCAGCTTGGATGCGCATAGGGAATGCCTGTTCTCATTCAAGGCGTAGTCCGGGCTGGTGTCCGGACCATGCGGCGCCCAGGTCATAATCAGGTAATTGTTGCCGCGCGCGCCCTCGCCGCCCCGTTCCTCGCGCGCCACGAAGCCGTCAATGGTGCCTTGGCTGAAAATATCGTACCAGCCGTTAACAAACATGGCGGGGGCGGTAATGCGGTCGGCCGCCTCAATGGTGTTGTAATAACTCCAGAATTCATTATAACGGGGGATATCCCGGTAGATTTTGATGGTTTGGGGCTGCCCCACGGCCCACAGCCATCCTTCCACAAGATTTTTCCGGAACACGCCGCCCAGATATACCACATCAAAATAATAATTGGACGGCGAAACTTGTATATACTGGGCGCAAATGTCCGTGGTGGCGGGCGCAAGCAACATCTGCGTCATGCCAAGAGCGGAACCGCCCGCCGTGGCTATTCGCCCATTACACCACGTCTGCGCCTTAATCCACGCCACGGTGTCCGCGCCGTCCGTGACGCCCGGACGCCACCCATCATAATAAAACACATGGGGCTCCCCTTCGCTTCCGCCCATGCCGCGGATATCCTGTATGACAGCGGCGCACCCCTTCTCAATGTAACCGTTCATGTTTTGGTTGCGGCTGTATGTGCTCCTTATCAACACCACGGGGAAAGGCCCGTCGCCGTCAGGAAGGTACACGTCCGTGGCAAGCAGCGTGCCGTCAGTCATGGGAACCTTGTGGAAGGTGCGCGTGCCCAGCGTTGTCTGATTGGACAGCAGAGCGCCGGCCGAGAACGCGTATACCAGCGCCAAAAACAACCCCGCAGACTTGCGGTAAAAAGTTTTTTTCATGCTTCATCTCCTGCGCGCGGCGATATGGCCATGGCGTCTTACTTTTCGCCGGACAACAACGCTTGGATCTCCGGTTGGTCCAGATTCTCGAGGGTAATCACCGTAACGCCGGTGTCAATACGTTTGGGCACCGGCCTGCCTTCCAAGGCGTCCACCACGGATTTCACGCTTTCATATCCCATCCTAAACGGATTCTGCACAATCAACGCCTGAATAACCCCGTCCTTGAGCGCCGTCAGTTGTTCGCCGCTGGCGTCAAAGGCGACCAACTTCACCTCGCCCGCTTTGCCGGCGGTGCGCAATGCCTGCGCCGAGCCGATGGCGCCGGGTTCGTTGGCCGCAAAAATGCCGGCAAGGTTCGGATGCGCCGTCAGCATGTCCGAAGTGACGTTCATCCCCGTTGCGGCGTCGCTCTGGCTGTAATTCACCGCCACAAGCCGGAGATTCGGAAAATTCGGCAAGGCCTCGCGAAAACCCTGCTCACGTAATTCCGACGTGGCCGCGCCGGGAACAAAGGGTAGCAGACCCACATCGCCTTCGCCGCCGATGAGTTCGGATAACACCTCCACCGCCATTGCCCCGCCCTGAACGTTGTCCGTGGCCACGAGCGATTTGGGAATGTCGGAGTTAACATCAGAATCCACCATAACCACCGGAATGCCCGCGTGATGGGCTTGTTCGACAACATTTATCAACGCATTGGCGTCACAGGCGGCCAACACGATGCCGTCCACACCCCGCGTAATCATATCCTGGACAATGTTAATCTGTTGGGCGATTTCCGTTTCCTTTGAAGGTCCCTGCCAGATGATGGTTGCGCCGAATTCTTCCGCAGCCGCTTCGGCGCCCGCCTTGACGGACAACCAGAACTGATGCGTAAGCCCTTTGGGAATCACCGCAATCTCAAGAGATTCCTTCTCGATTGCCGGACCTTTTTCCGGAACCGCCTCCCCGGGTCCAGCGCCGCATCCCGCCAATAACACGCCTGTCAGCAGCGCACAAAAAAACACTCTAAAATGGTTCATAACGTTTCTCCCAGATTTTTTTGCATGGATGTTACCCAATATCATCTCGGCACACGATAACGTTGCCGCGTCCCTTCAACCTCGATTCCAATCCCGCTCGCCGACACGCCAATCAAGCGGACACGTGTCCCGGGGATCATCTCGCCGACATACACCTTCTTCAAGTTGATTATCGCCATGGCGTCCGGATGCTCGCGACTCGCTTCACGCAATACGTTTAGTCGAAGGTTGTCAAGCCCAAGCTTAGTGCGGTCGCTCGCGGACAAACGCTCCAAGTTATCAATAGTAATGTTCGTAAGATCCTGGCGAGGTTCAGGTGGTGTCATCGTCACGGGTGTCGAAAATGCAGGGACTTGTGACACGACAACTTGCGGCGCAGATTCCGTCACAGACAAAGCGGGCTCAGGCGCGGGTGCCGGCGCGGGGGCAGGCGCAGGCGCAGGCGCGGGCGCTGGCTCAGGGACAGGCGCAGGCGCAGGCACGGGCTCAGGCTCGGGTACAGGCGCAGGCGCAGGCGCAGGCACGGGCTCAGGCTCGGGTACAGGCGCAGGCGC
>DSBB01000051.1 GCA_011046175.1 Candidatus Hydrogenedentota bacterium
ACGGTGGCGAGCGCCGCGCCGGAGGACAGGCCGAAGAGCATGACCGCCGTGGCGATGGCTACTTCAAAGTGGTTTGACGCGCCGATCATGGCGGCAGGTGCGGCATCTTCATAGCGGAGTTTCAGGATGCAAGCAAGCCCGTACCCCAAGGCAAAGATCGTTACGGTCTGAATAAGCAGCGGTATGGCAATCCAGATGATGGTCAATGGATTTGCCACGATAACGTCGCCCTTGAAACTGAACAGAAGCACAAGTGTTGTCAGCAGCGCGATGACTGTGATCGGCGTCAACACATGAAGGAATCTATCCTTGAACCATGTCTCGCCCTTGGCGGCGATAATCCATCTGCGGCTGAAGAATCCCGCCACGAGCGGCAGCGCCACATAGATGGCAATGGAGAGCGCCAACGCCTGCCACGGCACCGGGAGCCGCCCTACGCCCAGCAGGAAGCCGCCAAGCACACCGTAGAGCACCAGCATAATCAGCGAGTTAATGGCAACCATCACCAGCGTGAGCCCGTCATTTCCACGCGCCAGGAATCCCCAGACCAGTACCATGGCGGTACAGGGCGCAATGCCCAGCAGGATGCACCCCGCGAGATAACTGCGCCACAGGGGGATTTCCAGCATCTTGACACCCTCACGCATGACCACGGTACCCGCGCCGTGGGCCGCGCCCACGGGCAGGTCGAGCCCGAAGGGCATTTTCACCAGATCCGTGGCGTCCGCGCCGATAAAGCCGCGAAACAAAACGCCCAGAAACAACATGGAGATGCCGTACATGGTGAACGGCTTGATGCACCAGTTCAGGAAGAGCGTCAACAACACGGGCTTGCCGCTTTTGCCCGCTTTGATTACCGAGGCAAAGTCTATCTTCACCATGATGGGATACATCATGAAAAACAGGCATATCGCAATGGGGATGGATATGACCGGCGCTTCGTTTACATAAATGGCCATGCCGTCCAAGGTGTGTGCCAGTCCGGGCGCGATGCGACCCAGCGCAATACCGCCCACAATACATAATCCGACCCAGACCGTCAGGTACCGCTCGAATATACTTGTCAGTTTCCGGTCGTTTGTATTTGTTTCCGTCATGTCGTTTCCCTTTATATTTTGGGCTAGTAACCTATCTCTGCTCTACCACCGCCGTCATTGCGGGCAGCACCCACATTGGCATTTCGTTGCCGATATTTTCAGGCTTGTAATGTAATCGCCGGGTTTTGTACCTGAAGGTAGATTAGCGGCAATCTCGGAATATAAAAGTTCATCCCAGGAAGCCATTTGCTTCATGTAACTGGAATCGGTTTCAAGAACCACGTCTACAAGTCCGCAATCGGCGACCATGGCGCGGGTGTCGTCCACAAGCACTGCGCCCGCGATGCAGCCCACAAGCGCCTGAACCGATTCGCGCACCGCCTTGGGCAACGGTTGCAGCAACGCCAAGTCGGAGACCGCCACGCGGCCGCCGGGCTTCAGCGCCCGCGCGATTTCACGCCATACCTGCGGCTTGTCCGGCGACAGATTGATGACGCAATTGGAGATAACCACGTCCACACTGGCGTCCGCCACGGGCAGGTGTTCGATTTCACCCAAGCGAAACTCAACATTATCCAGTCCGGTGGCATCCCTGAACGCAACCGCGTTGCGCCGTGCCTTGTCCAGCATGTCCGGGGTCATGTCCACGCCGATGGCGCGGCCTGTGGGACCGACCTTGCGCGCGGCGATAAAAACATCAAAGCCGCCGCCGGCGCCGAGATCAAGCGCCACTTCGCCAGGTTGTAGCGAAGCGATTGCGGTGGGGTTGCCACAGGAAAGGCCCATATTCGCGCCTTCGGGCAGGTTTTCAAGTTCGGCGTCGCCGTAACCGACGGCTCGCGCCACCGTTTCAGCGGCGGAAACGCCGCAACAAGAAGCGGACGCGCAACAACTGCCGTCCCGCCGCGCAATCCTGCCGTACTCTTCGCGCGCCGTGTTGCGCGCTTTATACTGTTCCGTGCGATTCATTTCAGTTGCCATGTCATTGTTCCTTGATTAGGGCTTCCGGTAGGGAAACGACAAAGTCGCGTATCTCGTCGCGGACGCGCCGGTAATGGTTCAGCGCCTCTTCTTCCGACGCGGCGTCTTGCGCCAGTTTCGGCGGATCGTCAAAACCGACATGGACAACCTTGGCCTTACCCGGAAAATAGGGGCAATTCTCATTGGCATGACCGCACACGGTCACCACAAAGTCAAAATTGAAGTCGGGCAGTTCGGCTACCGTCTTGGAATACTGGTCGGAAATTTCCACGCCCGATTCCGCCATAACCTTCACGGCATTCGGATTCAGCCCGTGTTTCTCGATTCCTGCGGAGTGGGCTTCGACAGTGTCCCCTTTCAAATGGCGCGCCCAGCCTTCCGCCATCTGGCTGCGACATGAATTCCCCGTGCAAAGAAACAATATTCTGGTTTTTTCTGCCATTGATGAAAGTCCACTGTCGTTTTCAGAAAATGCGCGCGGCCTTATCCCTTGAGTTTGAGGGCGGCTTCTGCGACCCGGACGCCCAGATGGCGGGCCGATTCCATGCCGAGCTCGTCTTTTGTGATGTCGTTGTTAAAGCCATTCCAGAGCGTTGCGCCCTGATGCGCGCGCGGTTTGCCGCCCACGAGCATGGCTTCGTGGCAGAGCATGGCCGTGAGGATTTGATCAATGACCAATTCCTGGCCGCCGTTGCGGTAGGCGCCGACTGACAACGCGCCAACGGGCAAATCAGCGAAGCGCAATACGGGTGCGCGGAAAATGGCGAGTCGTTCGAGAAAGGCTTTGCACAGGGAACTCAAAGAGCGGTAATAGCAGGGCGATCCAATCATCATGCCGCCGAGGTTCGGAGATTCTAAAATGGGAACGATTTTTTCAAAGTCGTCTGTCAGGCCGGCGGCGCCACCGCTGGAACTGCTACCGTCAGAACCGGAAATCTTCATGCCGCCCAAGTCAATCAACTCCGTAACAATGCGGGGGCTTACCCCTGCGGCGGCCTCCAGCGCCGCCGCCATGGCGATGGCGGTGGTCATGCCTTTTCGCGGACTGCACGACACGCCCACAATCAATACCTTCGATTCTTCCGCGGCGGCTGTTCCTGCTATGCCTGATGCGGCGCCCAGGCCGGCGGCGGCCAACAATGCTCGTCGTGAAATTGCCTTTGTCATGTCTGGTTCCTTTCGGCTACTGGATTTCTAAGAATAAACTGCAGGGTCACGGTCATTGGGAAAAACATCCCGCTGGCCCGCCTGCATCGTCCATGTTGTGTGTGCTTCGAGTTCGTCATGTGTCTCTATGCACACGTTTTTATTTATCGGCTGACATCTCGCAGCGGAATCATATTATATTTTGCCAAATAGCCAAATGTCAACCCCCATCCCGTCCGGCAATCCGAATTGCCGATACGCACACAAATGGCAAAAACAACGCAAATATGGTGTACAATGATATAACAGCGATATAACAGCATAACGAGTGTCAAACAGAACAACAGGAGGTGTCCCGTGAACCGCATGACCGTAATAATAGGGTTGGTGATTCTGACGGCGGTTGTGATAGTTCCACTGTCTCGGCAGGATAAACCGGAACAGGCGAAAATTCCGCCGCCGCCCGGCAATGAAACAATGCAGGAAAACGGCGCGCCGCCTGTGAACGAGGGGCTTGAAGTTGTCGCGCTGTACCCGCCGGGCGGGCAGACGCCCGACACTGAAATCATCGTTTATTTCAACGAGGCGCTGGCGGATTTTCAACCTCCCGAGGGAACAACGGAACGGGCAATCACGACTATCCCTCGTGTCTGGGGGATTGACCTCATCAAGAACAACTATCTTCGCTTTTCAGGGGATAAGATAATAAAAGGCGCTTTTGATGATCCCAAGATAACGCAGCTGGAAATAGTGTTGCATGAGAACCTGCGCTCCGTAACCGGGCAGGCGCTCGCGCCGGAGATGCGGCGGCATTTCTTCGACGCGCCGCCGCCCCATATCGCTTCGGCGCGACTGGAAGACATTGCGGAACAGAACGCGGTTGTGCAGGTGACCTTCAGCCGGGTCGCCGATTTGAGCCTGTTGCCTGATCTGCTTTCGGTGGTAGACCGCTACGGTAATCCGGTGGACGCAGCGGTGTCTCCTGACAGCAATGGTTTCAAGGCAATGCTTTCTTTTCCACTGGCGACAGAGCCTCCTATCACCATTGCCGTGGCGCCGGGACTGCGCTGGGGCGAAAACAACCGTTACGTTGCCGCTGACATGTCTGCGCGCTATCCGAAAGACACCAGCCTAAAGGCGTATATCGGAGAGGTCAAAACGGGGACGCAACCTTCCATTGAACTCCTTTTCAGTCAGCAAGTGCCGCTTCAATGGCTGCAAACTCTTACTACTGTTAAGATCGCGGACAGCGGTGATTCCGTCTCCTTTGCGATTGCCTCTTCCGAGCCTCCCGGACCGGCGGCTTCCAGAGCGACCCTTTCGCTTTCGTCCATACCGGAGATTGGCGACGCAAACAATCTTATGGTTGAAATTTCCCCGTGGTTGCGCAGCGTTAAAGGCGAGCGTCATTTGGCGAATACCGCAATCGGGGAAAGTCGCTCATCCGGGCGCGCCGACAGGCGTGAACGTCAACGCTTCTTCGAGATGTATTACAACTATTGGGAAACCAATATGGCTGACGGGCTTGTGCTGCGTCTGAATTTCAGCCACGCCGTAAGCCCCGATACGTTTAAGGAACACGTGACGATAACGCCGCCCGTGGAACTGGTTGTTGCGGAAGGCGACAGGTGGTCGCGCGGCCTGCGCATTAAAGGCAATTTTAAGTCTGAAACGGATTATACGTTGCGCATTGCGGGCGGGCTGAAGGATTCCAACGGCAAAACAGTCCTTGTGGAGGACAGTTCATTTGCGCTTCAGACAACGCCGCTGCGGAAAGGCGCCGCTTTTGACACGACTCATCTGTATTACTTTCCCCGGCGCAACATGGCGCGGCCCGCCGTGCAGGCGCGCAACATCACCGAGGCCGAAGTGACGCTCGCGCAGGTGTTCCCGTCGAACCTGCCCGTGTTTGTTCGCGATTTCAGCGGGTCAGGCGCAAGCCCGCATCTGCTGGCGCAATACGCCCGCGAGATTGGCCGCGTGAAGGTTGCTTTCCCGGAAGCGCCGGACACACTGCTTGCCGGCGCGGCGGACCTGGACGCGCTGCTTCCGGCTGATTCACGGGGCGTGTTCATCATGACGGTAAACCCGTCGTATGATCACCGTGACAGCAGCCGCGCGTTGATTTATACCGACCTTGGCGCGTTGACCCATTGGACGAACAAGGAACTGGTGGTTTTCGCGCACAACCTGTTCACGCTGGAACCCGTGGCGCGGGCCGAGGTGACGGTATACTCGAACAAGTTTCAGCCCATCGGCGCAACGTACACCAACGAGGACGGCATTGCGCGGTTCATGAGTTTTGAGGCGGCTTACGGCGCGCCCGCGCTGGCGGTCATCAAGGCGGACAACGACTATACCTTTGTTGATCTGCTCCGACAGCAGGAAACGAAAGACGCTTTTACCGCTTCCATGCCCCATTACGACAGGGACGGGTATGACGCTTATATCTATCTTGACCGCAACCTGTACCGTCCCGGTGAAACCGCCCGCATCCGCTACCTCGTGCGGACGCGGTATGTGGACGCCGTGGCCGACGTGCCGTTCCAACTGCGCATTGCGAACCCGCAGGGCAGATGGATTTATGAAACACCGGTAACGCCGAACGAGTTCGGCGCGGGCACGCTCAGTTTCAAGACGGAACAGACCCATCCCACGGGCAAGTATCGGGTCGAGTTGCGCGTGCCCGAAGCGCCCACGCCGACCGGACGCGCCACTTTCAATCTGGAGGAATTCGTGCCGAACCGGATGCGCGCCGAGGTGAAATACGATTGCGAACGGCTTGCGCCCGGCGCCACAGCCAACATCCATGTGAAGGCGGAGAACCTCTACGGCGGTCCCGCGGCGGGACGCAAGACTGAGGCGCGTGTGTACCTGCGCCCCACTACCTACGCCACCGACGCATGGCCGGGGTATCACTTCGGCAACGAAGACGTCCTTGAAGACAAATTGATTCAGTTGGGCGAAGCAGTGACCGACGCAAACGGCATGGCCGCGTTCACGTACACCTTTGCGCCGCCGCCCGGCGCGACCATGCCGCTCGAGGCGGTGGTGGGCGCGCGCGTATTCGAGGTGGGCGGTCGCGCCGTGTCGGACACCACCGCGGTCAAGGCGCTTCCCGCCGAGGTGCTGCCGGGGATCGCCGTGGCGCCGCGCGACGACGCGGAAGTACTGGATGTGCATGTGGTCGCCATTCGCAGCGACGCCACCGCCGCCGATCTGGACACATTGCAACTCACCCTTGAACGGGAAGAGTGGAACTATCATGTCCGGGGCTTCGGCCACAACCACCAGACGCGCTGGGAAAAGGAGTTTCGGTTGTATAAGACGCTTGAAGTGCCGTTGTCCGAAGGGAAAGTCTCGGCGCAGCTGCCCTATCCCGATTACGGCACATACAGGCTGCGCGTGCATTCGCCGGAAACACCGATGTACAGCGCCTTGCATTTTAACCGGTGGTGGGGACAGTTGCGCGTGGTTTCTTCGGCGCGCCCCGAACTGATCAGCCTGTCAGTGGACAAGGAATTGTATCAGGCGGGCGATCAGCTGCGGCTGCGCATCGAGTCGCCTTATGACGGCAATGCGTTTGTGGTGGCGCAGGGCGAGAAGATTCACGAGCAACGGGTCGTGCCGGTTGAAGGCGGCGAGGGCGCGGCAACCCTTGTCGTGCCCCACGAGTGGTTCCCCAACGCATGGATTCAGGTTACGGTGGTGCGCGACACGGCGCAGCAGGAAGGGTCGCAATATCCGTACAGCAGTTTCGCCATGATCAATGTGCCGCTGGACGCGCCCGACCGCCGCATTGCCGTGTCGCTGCCGGATGTGCCCGAAGAGATTCGCCCGTCGGAGCCGTACACGTTGCGCATCGCCACCCATGACGCCGCAGGCGCGCCCGTGGCCGCCGAGGTTACCGTGGCGGCGGTGGACGAAGGCATCCACGGCATTCTGGGCTATGACAATCCTGACCCGTACCAGTGGTTCCAGCGATCGCGCCGGTTCGGTCTGCGCCGCGCCCATTACTATGAGAA
>DSBB01000189.1 GCA_011046175.1 Candidatus Hydrogenedentota bacterium
ACTGTAGTCGGGCAAGGTCGGAATGTCGGTTGCCGGCACAAACAGGCGTGGCGTGGCGTTAACTTCGCGTTTGCCGTGCAGCCGCCACGCCTGCATGGGGCGCGTCAGGGGCGGCGCGCCCAGGGCGTCCAATGCGCCCGCTTGGCTCAACGCCTCGCCGTCGCTCGCGCCGATGGACACGCGCTCCAGCAGATCGTCCATGTCCTCGAAGGGACGTTCGTCCCGTGCTTCGAGCAAGGCGCGCGCCGTCTTTTCGGTCAGCCCGCCTATCTGCATGAGTCCCGCGCGTATGGCGTCGCCCTCCTGCGCGTAGTTCCACCGGCTGCGGTTCACATCGGGCGGCAGCGCCGCCACGCCGCAGCGTTGCGCCTCGCTCACATATACGGGCGCGCTGTAGAATCCGCCGCCGTTGGCGAGCACGGCGGCGAGATACTCGGCGGGATAGTGCGCCTTGAGATAGGCGCACTGGCAGGCGAGTTCGCCGTAGGTGGCGGCGTGGGCCTTGCAATAGGCGTAGGCGGCGAAGTTGGCGATGAGTTCCCATATCCGCCGCGCCGCATCGTCCGGCACGCCCTTCGCGGCGGCGCCTTCGAGAAAGCGTTTCATGCTCCGCGCCATCTCGCGGGGGCCGCGCTTCTTGCTCATGGCGCGGCGCAATGCGTCCGCGTCGTCCAGCGACATGCCCGCCACGGCGTGCGCCACCTTCAATACGTCCTCCTGGTAGATCATGACGCCGTGGGTGTCGCCGAGCGCCTGCTCCATGGACGGGTGCGGGTAGTCTACAGGCTCGCGTCCGTGGCGGCGGTCAATGAAATGCTGTTTCATGCCGCTGCCCGACGCGCCCGGACGCGCCAGCGCAACCGCCTGGATGACGGCGTTGCAGTCCTGCGCGTCGAGTTTGCGCAACAAGCCGCGCATGGCGGGCGATTCGATCTGGAAGCAGCCGACGGTGTCGCCGTTGCGCAGCAGCGCCGCCGTCGCCGGGTCGGGGTCGGGGATGGCCTCGATGTCGAAATCCGGATTACGCGCGGCGCGTATGGCGGCGACCGTGTCGTGGATGGCGCTCAGGGCGCGGTGGCCGAGCAGGTCCATCTTGACCAGGCCGAGTTCTTCAATCGGGTCTTTGTCGTACTGGGTGATGACGATGCCCTTGGCGGCGCGTTCCAGCGGCGTGTAGCGGGTGATGCGGTCGGGCGCGATCAACATGCCGCCCGCGTGGATGGACAGATGCCGGGGCAGCCCGGCGATGGCCTCGCTGATGTCAAGGACGCTTTTCAACGGTTCTTCGTCCAGACGCAGGTTGCGGCATTCCGGCAGCGTTTCGATGAGCAGGCGCAAGTCTGACCCGCCGTAGTGGGGGATGACGCGGGTGACGGGCGCAATGTCGCGCTCCGTGAAGCCCAGCGCCTTCGCCGTTTCGCGTACGGCGGAACGCGCCTGAAAGGTGTTGCGCGTGCAGATCATGGCGACCCGGTCCGCGCCGAACCGTTCATACACGTAGTCCAGCACGCGGTCGCGCCCGCGCCAGCAGATGTCCAAATCTATGTCCGGCGTGTCCCGCCGCGACCGGTTCAGGAATCGCTCGAAGTACAGGTTGTGCCGGAGGGGGTCTGCGCGGGTGATGCCGAGGGCGTAGGCGACAATGCTGTTCGCCGCCGAGCCGCGTCCCACCACGGGGATATCCTGCGACTGCGCAAAGTTCACAATGTCCGCCACGATCAGGAAGTAGGGCGCGAACCCAAGGTCGTTGATGACGCCCAGTTCGTGATGGGCGCGGTCGAGCGCGGCGGGCGTCAGCGGCGTATACCGGCGGCGCAACCCTTCGAGGGTCTGTTTCCACAACCATGAGAAGGGTGTCTCGCCGTCGCGCAGCGTAATTTCCGGGAAGAGCGGCGCGCCCAGCGGCAACGCCACGTTACATTCTTCCGCGACCCACGCGGCGTTGTCCAGCGTCTCCGGCCAGTGCCCGTAGAGACGCTCCATGCGGTCCGGCGGACGGAACCACGCGCCGGGCGGCGCGACGGCGTCGGGCGGAAGCAACGCCTCGGTGGTGTTCAGGCGTATCGCCGCGAGGATGCGATGGGTACGGTAGTCGTCCTTGTTCAGGAAATACACCGGCGCAGTGGCGACAGGACGCACCCCCAGCCGTCGCGCCGCATCAAGCAGGGTCTCCGCCTGACGGCGCGACGCCGCCGTACCGCAATGGCCAATCGCCGCCAGCGGCGCGAGCCCCTTGTTCACAAGCCGCCGTAAGAGGGGAATATCATCGCAAAGCAGAAAGAGACGCTCCGTATCAAAGTCGAACGGCCATGCGTCCATCTGCGCCGCGTCCAATTTACCCAGCCGCACCGCCGTGATAATCTCGCACAGATGGGCGTAGCCTTCGCGGTCGCGGGCAAGGATCAGACACGCCCCCAATCGCGTCCCCAGAATCGGTTTCACCCCCGCCGCGCGCGCCGCCGTGTAAAAATCAATCGCGCCGTACAACCCATCCGTGTCGGTCAGCGCCAGCGCCTTCATGTCGTACTCCACGGCGCGCGCCACCAGCTGGCGCGGCCACGCCGTGCCTGCCAGCATCGAATGACAGCTATGTACTTCCAAGGGAAACGACATGTTCAAAACACCATGTAATAGTAATAACAGTTTTCAGATTGTACAAGTCATGCCTGTATTTATCGGGAGGCATTTAGTAATTTGAAGGCGATTTTATTTTCTCCAAAAGACGGTTTATTTCGCTTGTATTTTTAGCGGCAAGATAAACATTGCAATAAAAGTCGCACATGAAACAGCGTACCTCTCCGTTATGGCGCAGGTAAATGTCAATTTTTCTTTTTGCCTCGATGCGGGCCGTTTCCTTTACCCATCCAAAACCAGATTTAGGATTATATACAAGATCACCTCCTTGGTGTTCGCATCCCCTCTGTTGTTCACGTAGTCCGGGAAAACCTTTGGCAAGGCATTCTTCGAGTTGTTTAACATGGCTCGCAGTGACCGCCGCTTCTTTCAGAAGACGCTTTGCCGTTTCGCCGCCCCAATAGGCCCCAACGGTATTGAGAATTGCCTTCGAGTCGGCGTGCGCATATAAAATTGGGGTGTCGAAAATATCCGCAAGATGGAATGCCCTGACAAGATTGCCTTTCGTCTCTTCCCAGTTCAATTGGGTGAGTACACGGACAAGAGCCGACCATAACACCCCATTGCCCAGTATATCTTCGGCTATCGCAAAGCGACGCTGCTTGGCATAACGCTTCTGAATAAGATCTATCGCCCCTTTGTACTTGTCACCGTTTTCGTCCGAGATGTGTATATTCAATAACTTATCAAGGGTTCGGCTTACCCAATCCACAGCAGTTGAATCATCAATCCAGTTTCCAATCTTCCCGCGTATCGCTATGGCCAGCGGGAAAACCGTTGCTTGCAGAAACTGCATAGCAGTACAGTCCGACAAAAATTTCAGACTAAATGCGTGTTCAATAAAGTCTTCCATTTGTTCCTCGAGACGGTTCTTGAATGTTTCCGAAGGTTCTTCCTGTTTTCTTGTCTTTCGCTCCTTCTTTATGGCCTTGTTGTCGGGCTGAATTACGGTTTCGTCCTCTTCAAATAAATCCTCATCGAAATCCTGAATTTCCGGGTTTCGCGGGTCTTCGAAGAGAAGCCGCATAATCCCATGAATGGGAAGGCTGTTGCCTTGACCTACTTGATGTTGTCCCGCGTGTCTTTCTGGAATCTGTTCAATGCTGCGCACCAAATCATGCGGGTCAACCGCCTGAGGCGTGGCATCCTCGTCACCTTTGCGCGTTTTCCGAGCAAAATCAGGCTCATGGAATTCCTTTCCGGAAAATATTGCCCGCGCCACTTCCGCAATATCGTTGATTATCTGTCGCTGCTCACTTTGTGTGGATGAAGCGCCAAGACGCTCGATGGATAGTATGCGACGCCGCAGGGAAGATTGGGCCAATTCATTTTCTTCGTCCAGCCAGCGTAACGTTTCATACACACTTCCATCGTGTAATTCAAAGACAAGGCGGGCGAAGTGTGTACTTGTCTTCAACATAAGGTCTGGCCGTCCACCAGTAAAGACGCACCCATCTTTATCATGGGCAGCCAATTCATATTCAAAATCATCCAGGAAAGCTGTTACTCTGGCGATCTTCTTCTTACTGGGCGCAATTACAAGCCGCAGGTCTCCGGTCACACCATGCGCGGAAAATTCCAATACCCGTACAGCCGCTTTTTCCTCTGTAGGCGGTTTTTCTTTGCCTGTCGCCTCGAACACGTCTTCAATAGCAACCGCAGCTTTTTTATCCAGAATCCTCAAAATAGCACCGATCTGTTTGGGTTCACAATGGTCGTAAACTACTGCCAACTCGGTATTGCCGCCTGCATTCAATGGAGCAAGCCAAGCCGCTGCTGAGCAGTTGGCGGAACCCATAATGACTGCCGAATCTTTTTTTCCTTCAAAATAATAGAACTTGGCATGCGGCATGGGGTTTGCGGGCATGGGAATGATTTGGATGTCCATAGATAGCTTCTTGAGCATATTTAGGTTAAAGGCGCTGTTTTCCGGATTTAATCCGATAAGCGCCTTCTTCACGCCAAAGGTGTGCGCCGCCCATTCCAAAAACGCGCCACGCTCATCCGTGGAACCGGTCAATAGTTTTATGGTGTGGAATCGCCGCCCCTTCCAACGTTGTGCCAATTGCGTGGAAAGCGTTTCTTCCTTATTGGAAAAGAGCACCCCGTAGTCGGTTGGTATTGTTCGGTTGCTGTTGGACAGCCAAGGCAGGTCCAACAGTTTTTTCGCCATCTGCTCAGCGCCGCCGTGAAGCAATGGCGCTATATTCTCAACAAGGGCTGCAAACAACGCCACCGCCAGCCTGTCCGCCGGGTCTATTCTCCACGCTGTGGCCAATTCTTTGTTATCGCCCCAACCGCCAAAAGTAAGGTTGCCGGAACCCACCCATACAAGTGCGCCGGACGGCCCGGCGCGAAGCATCAATTTTGCATGTTGCCTTGCGTCCCCCAAAGGTGTGATCAATCGGTAGCGCCTTCCCAAATAGCGCACCTGACCGGCGGCACGCACAATGGCGTCTTCCAGCGCATGCTGATCCGCAACCACAACGCATTCATTCATGCCGCCTGTCCATAAATCGCGCAGTACGATCCGCTCGAAAAAGAGTGGGTCAAAGGAATAGGTGAGGATAAGCGCTGTCTCATAGCCTTCTTCCCGACAAAACGCTCGTGGATTCATTGTTCGTCCCCCTGCGTGTTTATCAATCTTCGAATCTGTTCAAGGCGTTGCCGCCCCTGTTTTGTGATTCCCTGTTCATCAGTCAGCCCAAGCTGACGTAACCACCCGATGGCTTCCGCCAGTCGCGCGGCAGTGCGGCCTGCTCGGAAATCTTTATTTTGCCTTACTGCCCAGCGGTCGCCATCTACCATAAGCACCGATACGTCCCGGAGTGGATCGACGGCAAGACGCGCCCAAGCGATACGGGTATGCTGATCAATCGTACGCAGGGCAAGTTCTTCAATTGCCTGCCGTATTGTAATCTTCCTACGCAACATGCCTTCCAAATCCGGCAACACCACTTCTTCAAGGCCGATGCGCGCCCAGCCTTGTGAAGAAAGAAACTCCCTCCTGAGATGTTCGTTATCTTCCCCTTTGAGCGCACGTGCCCGTGCCAACAACCACGCCACCGGCAGTGCGGCCAAAGCGCCCGCCTCGCTTTCCCAGGCAAGGTCAATCACCTCCGGTTCCATAAGGCCGTCCCATCGAGGAATTCGCCCATTGCGGACAGGTACTGTCCGGGCATCAACAAGCCGCAACAGTTCGGCAAGCGGTGCATCAAGCGGTTTGCTCCCTTGTGGCAGCAATTGTAACGCCTTCAATGCAGCTTTGATCGCGTCATCATTGTTAGCCATATCATGTATCAGGCTGGGTCCATGCACCGACTGTTCGGTGCCGCCCACTTCATAAAGGGCGTTTAGGACCGCTTCGAATGCCGCCTCATGAACAACGGCAAGCATATCGCGCACAAGATAACAGGCCCACCCGTCCAAACAGTGCGTGTATTCCGGCAACATCGGACTGTTCGGGTCTATGGCCTGGTCCAGGATGTCATATTCTTCAAGACCGCCAAAGCGCTCTGTCATTTCCAGTAAAACCCCGTAGGACTGTACCCGATTCATTTTGGATTCATCCCGTGGTGTTGACGGCAACACCGCGGAAAGCAGCGCTTCGCGTTCCTTGTCGCTGGGTTCGCTGATGGCAAATGCCTTACCCAGTTCTTCAAGTTCCGCTCGTGTAGCATGGTCGAGGGACGCGTTCTTTTTAAACTTTCTGCCCAACGTTGTCGCCTTCAGTATTTCATCCACAGCCAAGGCAAGGGGGAGCCCTCGCTCTTTGGTGAGGCCCGCAATGCCTTCTTTTCTGGTAAAAGCGACGTTGATTTGCAGGGAAGGCCCAAGGTAAGCGTTGGCGGCGGGCTGCTTGACCAGTGGGCGGAGATCGAAGCGGCTGTTCCCCTCGGCGATAATCTTTTTGGCCTCGTCGCTGCCCACCAATTTGGGGGTTTGTGGGTCGCAAAGAAGATTACCCAGAACGATTGCCGACTCCACACGCATCGCAAACTCGAGGAAATCTCGATTGGTGTCCGGCAAGCCATGTTGACCATACACCCAGGTAATCCACGCGCGCAAGGAAATGTATCGAATCATAGGGCTGATGGTTGTCACACCGTCCATCAAGGTCGTGCCGATACTGTTTACAGGCACCCGCAGACCAAGCAGGTCAAGACCGGTAATTTCCTGTGCCTCCTTCTCCACCCAAGAAGGAGGTGGAGGCTGTGTCGTAAAAACCGACGTTTCTTTGTTCGCCATTACATTGTCCCCTGTTAAGTTGTTACATTATTAAGGCAATATAACTGTGGTCAAGGCAAGTTGGCTTTTTGCTTATGCTGCTTCCAGCTATTAGTCACAAAGATTTGCGGATAACACCTGCACCAGTTATATTATACGTCAGTGCGGACGGTGGCTGCAATCAACCACAACAAAGGATACATCATGAACCTGTTATTGCTTTTACTGGGGATGTCGGTCGGTGTTTCGGGCGACGGTGCTGTTGAGGTGGATTGGCTGCTTCAGTCC
>DSBB01000037.1 GCA_011046175.1 Candidatus Hydrogenedentota bacterium
ACGGAAAGATCGGCGTTAACAGCGCGGAAAACGAAGGCAGCGAGTTCTGGTTCACGGTCCGGCTTCCCGTCAGCCGTCAAGCCACTCATGAGCCGCCGGCGCCGACGGATTTGCGGGGCGCGCGGGCCTTGGTGGTGGATGATAACGCCGCAAATCGCCAGATGCTATGCGCCCAGTTGGAGGCGCATGGCATCACCGCCGACGAAGCATCAAACGGCGTTGTCGCTCTGCAAATGCTCCATGAGGCACGGGACGCCGGTCAGGCTTACAACCTGACCATACTCGACATGTTGATGCCGGGCATGGACGGCGAAGCGCTTGGGCGGGCCATAAACAGCGATGAACGTCTGAAGAACACGCCGCTTGTGATGATGACCGCCATCGGACGCCGGGGCGACGCGCGGCGTTTTGAGGATATCGGGTTCTCGGCTTATCTGATCAAGCCCGTGCGCCAGACCGATTTGCTGGACTGCCTGAGCGTCACGCTGGCGGCGCATGGCGGAACAGAAAAAAAACGGCGCCAGCCCATTGTCACCCGACATTCCGTGCGGGAATTGCGCAAATATCACGTCCGCATCCTGTTGGCGGAGGACAACGTGGTAAATCAACAGGTGGCGCAAGGCATGCTTCAAAAGGCGGGGGTCAGCGTGGATGTTGTGAAAAACGGCCGGGAAGCGCTCGACACCCTGAGAAAAAGCGCCTATGATATGGCGCTGATGGACGTGCAAATGCCTGAGATGGACGGATTGGAAGCCACACGCCGCCTCCGCGCCTCAACCCGGGGAAAAACAGACCCAAACATTCCCGTTATCGCCATGACCGCCCATGTCATGCAGGAGGATCGCGACAAGTGCGTGGCGGCGGGCATGAACGACTATATTGCAAAACCTCTTGAAGCGAAAGCGTTGATTGCGATAATAAAAAAATGGCTTCCTGAAAAGAAAAAAGTGCGTGATTACAGCCGAGCAATCACCAGGGATAAGAAAGAAGAGACGGAAACAAAAATGGAAACGTCGGACACAACCCTATTCGACAAACCGGGGCTCATGGCGCGCTTGATGGATGACGAAGATTTGGCGCGCGCGCTGATAGCGACATTTCTTGAAGACATGCCCCGACAGATTAAGACACTAAAAGCATCCTTTGAATCTGAAAATTTTGACGAGGCCACGCGACAGGCGCATACCATCAAGGGCGCCGCCGCAAACACGGGCGCCGTCGCCCTGAGCCGGGCGGCTGCCGACTTGGAGCTGGCGGGCAAGCAGAAGGACACGGGCAAAATGACGCGCCTAATTTCCGAACTCGAACAGATACTGGATATGACACAGCAAGCAATGGAGAAACCATGAGAATTTTAGTTGCAGAAGACGACGCAACCTCGCGTGTTATGCTTGACGGCATTTTGCGGCAGTGGGGCTTTACCCCAGTGGTCACCTGCGATGGCCGCGAAGCGCTTGGCGCGCTGCTGGCGTCCGACGCCCCCAGACTTGCCATCCTTGACTGGAATATGCCGGAATTGGACGGGCCGGAGGTGTGCCGCCTTGTTAAAAAGGAGAAGGCGGAGAATCCTCCCTATTTGATATTACTCACAGCGCGCGATGATAAAGGGGATATTGTTGTCGGCCTCGAGTCCGGCGCAAATGATTTCATCAGCAAGCCCTACAGCGTCAAAGAGTTCCGGGCGCGCGTGGATGTGGGCCGCAAAATGGTGGAATTGCAGTCGGAATTGATCCGCACCCGCGACGCGCTCGCGTATCAGGCGGCGCATGATCCGCTGACGGACATCCTTAACAGACGCGCCGTACTTGAAAATCTTGAACGGGAACTCGCCCGCGCACAGCGATACGCGTCAGGACTCGGGGTTGGCCTCTTCGACTTGGACCATTTCAAGCAAATCAATGACAAATACGGGCATCAGGCAGGCGATGACGTGCTTTGCGGTTTCGTGCGCCTGATAATGCAGCATATACGCAAATACGACATCTTTGGACGCTTTGGCGGGGAGGAATTTCTGCTGATAGCGCCTGATCCCCAGGATACCGCAGCCGAAAATTTCTTTGGACGGCTGTGCAAAAATGTGGCAGCAACGCCGATGCCCACCCGGGTCGGCAATATCTCGATAACGGTGAGCGTAGGCGTTGCCGTCTGCCAAAGCGATTCGTCCGTGGACATGCTGATCGCCAATGCGGATATGGCGTTATTCCGCGCCAAAGAAACGGGACGCAATCGCGTGGTTTATCATGACAAAATGTAGTCCGCGCACGGAAACGTTTCGTAAACTTTCCTAACAAAGGAAATGAACGGTGAAAACGAACAGAAGAGAATCGAGAACACCGTTGGCAGTTGTCGTAAATGACGACGTTACACAACTGAAACTGCTCTCGGCGTTACTCACAAAAGGGGGATTTCGCGCCACGTCGTTCACCAGCGCGGCGGAGGCCCTCGCCCACATGCATCAACACGGCGCGCCCGATATCGTTGTTACCGACCTGTATATGCCGGAATTGGACGGGTGGCGTTTTTGCAGACTTTTACGTTCACCTGAATATAAGCAATTAAACGCTATTCCGGTCATGGTAATCTCGGCGACCTTTTCCGGGGAAACGACCAGCCGCATCACAACAGAACTTGGCGCCGACGCTTTTCTTTCAGCGCCGGTTGACGGACGCGAATTGATTGAAACGGCAAACGCGTTGCTGCAGGGCGACAGGCTTTGTCATCCCGCGCGCGTTCTGATTGCCACAGACGATCCGGCTCTGTCAGAAGCGCTGGAAAACATTTTCGCCGAAAACGGATACGAACCGCTTCCCGTGCCTTCTTTCGGGGAAATTCAAAAAACGCTTGAAAAAGGCTTCCCTGACGTATTTATTCTCGAGCATCATCTGCTGGACGACACGGGGAACGAAATAATAGACGAATTGCATTCGCAACACACCGATTGTGTTTGCGTCATTATAGCCGATGATCCGAATCCCGAACTTGCCTTGTCCTGGATGCGCCGGGGCGCGGCGGCGTATCTTCGCAAACCGTTTGCGCCGGAATATCTGATAGAAGTGTGCGCCCGCGCGCGAAGAGAAATGTCTCTGTTGCGCGTCGAAGATTTGCTGGACAGACGCGCCCGCGCCGAAAGGGAACATGAGAAGCATACACAGAGCATCTTCCGCGCCGCGCCCGTGGGCATTGGCGTGGTTGTAAGGCGCGTGTTTACGGAGGTCAACGACAAGTTCTGCGCCATGACCGGCTATGCGCGCGAGGAACTTATCGGCCGCACCTCCAGAATGATTTATCCGAGCGACGCCGACTATGAGTTTGTCGGACGCGAGAAATACCGGCAAATCGAAAGTTCCAAGACCGCGACAGGCACGGTGGAAACGCGCTTCTTACGAAAGGATGGAAACGTCATTGACGTGCTGCTCAGCAGCACGGCCATTGATCCTGACGACCCTTCGATGGGAATAACATTCACCGCTTTGGACATTACAGAACGAAAGCGCATGGAAACCGAGCTTCGCGAGTCGCGTCAACTGCTGCGGGACGTATTGGACACCGTGCCTGTGCGGGTGTTCTGGAAAGACCGGGAATCACGTTATCTGGGATGCAACCTGGCCTGCGCGCGGGACGCCGGTCTTTCACGCCCGAATGACATTGTCGGCAAGGACGATTACCAGATGGGTTGGAAGGACCAAGCAGAAAAATATCGCGCAGATGATAAGGAGGTTATGGAAAGCGGGTACTCGAAACTCGGGTACGAAGAAACGCAAAGCACGCCCTCCGGCGGCTTGATATGGCTGCGCACCAACAAAGTGCCGCTCCGCAATGAACAGGGGGACATTATCGGTGTTTTAGGCACATACGAAGACATAACCGAACAAAAACGCATCAGCCATGCTTTGCATATCAATGCGGAGCAACTGTCGCTATCCTTAAAGGCCGGACGCGTCGGAATATGGGAATTCTGGCCGTTTCAGGACAAGGTCTTCTTCAACGAGACATGGTTCACCATCCTTGGATACGCGCCAGACGAAATGCCGCAGCATTACAATACCTGGCGCGATCTGTTGCATCCCGACGACCAGCCGCTTGCGGAGGCGTATGTGCAAAAACACATCCAAACGGGAAGCGATTTTGATCTACAGTTTCGCATGAAGAGCAAAAATGGCGAATGGCGCTGGATACAGGCCTGCGGCTATGTGGTGGAGCGCGCCCAAGACGGCAAGGCCGAACATATCACCGGAACCCATACGGATATTACGGAAAGGAAACTGGCGGAAATTGCGTTGCGCGAAAGTGAAGAGAGATTTCGCGGCATCTATGAAATCAGCCCAGTGGGCATCGCGGTGATCAATACGCGCACGCAACAGTTTATTGAAGCCAACGAGGGCTTCCTGCGCATTGTGGGCTACACACTGGAAGAACTCCGGCAACTGACCGTCAAAGCCATAACGCATCCCGAGGATTGGCCGCGCGAACAGGCGTACAATCAAGATTACACCGCCGGAAAGTTTGACAAATACGAACTTGAAAAGAGATTCGTTCGCAAGGACGGTGAAATCCGTCACGTGATTGTCGCGGCGGACTTTCTTCATTTCGGCAAACCCCCCAGAGCGCTGGCGTGTGGCACCATAGTGGATATTACGGAACGCAAACAGGCGGAAGAAGAACGGGAATCCCTTCAGGAACAGTTGATTCAGGCGCAGAAAATGGAATCCATCGGACGGCTGGCGGGCGGCGTGGCTCACGATTTCAACAATATGCTTGCCGTTATCCTTGGACAAACGGAAATGGCGCTGGAGCAAATCGCCCCGGAAAGCCAACTGCGCAAGGATTTGCAGGAAATCGAACTGGCGGCGCAGCGTTCCGTTGAACTGACACGCCAGCTGCTCGCCTTCGCCCGCAAACAAACTGTTTCGCCGAAAACGCTGGTCGTGAACGACGCGGTGGAGAACATGTTGAAAATGTTGAAACGGCTGCTCGGCGAAAATATTGAACTTGTATGGAACCCTGGCGAAAATCTGTGGCCGGTTCTCATAGACCCCTCGCAAATGGACCAAATACTCATCAATATGGCTGTCAACGCCCATGACGCCATCGCCGGACCCGGACAACTACGCATCGAGACCGGAAACATGATTTTCGATGAAGCCGCAGGCAAAACCCTGCCGGGAATCAGTCCGGGAGAATATGTGCAGCTAAGCGTTTCTGACACGGGGTGCGGCATAGATGAAAAACTGCTTGAGCATATATTTGAGCCGTTTTTCACCACAAAAGCGGAGGGACGCGGAACCGGCCTGGGCCTTTCGACCGTCTATGGCGCCGTCAAGCAAAACGGCGGCCACATCACTGTGGAGAGCGCGCCCGGCAAAGGCACAAGGTTCAGGATATTCCTGCCCCGCGCACAGGATTCGCAAGCGAGCGCCGTGGAAACAAGCGCGTATCAAGGCGCCGCATCCGGCGAAACCGTGCTGCTGGTGGAAGATGAACCCGCAATTTTGCAGCTGACCCGTCGTGTTCTTGAAAAGTACGGTTACACGGCGCTTACCGCCGCCTCGGCCCAGGAAGCGCTTGCTATGGCGGAAAAACATGCCGGCCCCATTCATCTGCTTCTCACCGATGTTGTCATGCCCGGCATGAACGGACGCGACCTGTTCGAAAACATACGACTCGTCAGGCCGGACATAAAAGTCTTGTACATGTCCGGCTATACGGGCGATACGCTGCTTAATCACGGTGTCAACAATACAAGCCCGGATTTCCTGCAAAAACCGTTTTCCATCAAAATATTGGTTGATAAAATACGGGAACGGCTCGATTCCTGACATTCGCGACTTTTAACATGCCTCTTGGCGATTTCGACTATCAGCGGCTGTCGTTGTTCTTTCGCGCCAATACCTCTCTGTAAAGCGTTTCGTACTGATCAACAATCGCGTCCCTGGAAAAATGTTTCAATACATGGGCGCGGGCTTTGCGGCCCATTTCACGCGCCTGGTCCGGATGCAACAGAAGAGCAACGGCATGTTCGGCCATTGTTTCAATATCGCCCACTTCGCACAGATAGCCCGTTTCTCCATGCGCCACCACTTCGGTAATGCCGCCGCTTGCCGTAACGATAACGGGCACTTCGCAGGACATGGCTTCCAACGGAACGAGTCCGAAACTTTCATGTTCACTCGGTTGAATAACCAAGTCCGCGCACGGCAGGATGTCTTCGATGTTATCGCAGTTGCCCAAATATTGAATGTGTTCGGTAATACCCAATTGTTTTGCCACGCCCGACGCGGCAAGCCGTTCCGGGCCGTCGCCCACCATAACAAGACGCGCGGGCAGTATATCCACTATTTTCTTGAACACGCGCACCACGTCCGTTACCCGTTTCACCGGCCTGAAATTGGAAATGTGCATGACAATTTTCTCATCCGACTTTGCCAATACATCACAGTTGCCCTGCTGCGGCGCGAACTTGTTTCCATCCAGAAAGTTGTAGATGGTATGCACTGTTCCGGACAGGTTAAACTCGCGTTTCGTTTCCTTGTTCAGCCAGTTGGAGACGGCGGTGACAGCGCAGCTCTTTTCCATGGCATACCGTGTGGCGCGATAAAAAGATGGATGCCCCCCCACCAGCGTAATATCCGTGCCATGCAAGGTGGTTACCAGACAAAAACGCTTTTCAGGCGGCAGCATGTCGCGGGCAAGCAGCGCGGCCACGGCGTTGGGCACGGCATAGTGGGCATGTACGATTTCAAGATTGAACTCCTCCGCAACCTCGCTAATCTTGCTCGCCAAAGCCAGCGAATAAGGCGGCAATTTGAACAAAGGATAATTGATAACGTCCACACTATGAGAAAAAACATTTTGCGCAAAACAACGGAGACGGAACGGCGCTTCCATTGAAATAAAATGCACTTCGCTGCCGCGTTCAGCCAAGGCAAGACCAAGTTCCGTGGCCAAAATGCCGCTGCCGCCCGTGGTAGACTGACATACAATTCCTATTTTCATATAACGTCTCCAAGGCTTTCACTCTATTGTACCTGTAGACACCGTCAACGGGAAAATCATTCCCATGAAAGTATTCCAAAAAACAACGCATTTGCGTCAGGATGTGGATTGATGTACTATTTATAAAGGCGTGTCGCCTGCCATCCCG
>DSBB01000149.1 GCA_011046175.1 Candidatus Hydrogenedentota bacterium
GCGGCGGCGCGCCGGGGTTGACTACGATGTGTCCTGCGGCGTCGCGCCGGATCACCCCGGGGACGTCCGCCATGTCCGCGCCGTCGCTCCATGCGCGGACAATGTATTCCATTGCCGTTTCGCCTTCGCCCGCCACCGCCACGTCCGCGTCGGTTGCCGCGAGCGCCGCGGCGCCAAAAGCGGCGACATGGGGTCCGCCGAGAGCGATCAGCGTATTCGGCAGCGCCGCCCGTACGGCGCGGGTGATTTCCGGAAGCGCGTGCGCGGAAGGCGTCATGCAGCCCAATCCGACAATATGTGGATCGAAGTATGTGATCTCGCGAATAAGGCGGTCGGTTGACCATCCCTCCACGCGCTGGTTGACGACGCGGATTTCCAAATCAAAACGCTCACGCAGCCACGCGGCGATATACAACAATCCCAGCGGCGGCGTAACAAATGCATAGCCGCCGGGCGGTCCGACCAGACAAAGGAAGAGGCGCGTTTTGCCTGATTTGTTTGTTGGCGCGGTTGGTGGCATGCGCGGTTCCTTGATTACATGAACCGGTTCCAGATTCTTTTCGCCAGGGCGATATTGTACAGGGGCAGTTTCCAAAGCCCGGGATAATCCCGCACTATGCGGTAAATCCTGTCCGGTCGCAAATAGAACTTGTAATACGCCTTCTTGACGTACTTGTCAAAAATGTCATCGGGCACATCGGAGACGTTGGCGTTAATCAGGGAATATTCCATTTCCTCGAAAGCCAGCGGCTTAATCTTTTCGGGGCAGTGTTCCCTGACATAATCAAGCAATCTTGTGCCCGGAAAAGGCGTTACTTTGAAGAACGAAGCGATGTGCAGATAGGACTCCGATGCGAGTCGGACGGTTTGCTCCATCTCGTCGAGTGTTTCGGTGGGGAATCCCAGCATATTGTAGCCGACGGTGAAGACGCCGTTCTTTGCAAACAGTTCGACGCCCTCCAGGAATTTTGGAATATCCAGATTCTTGCCGATCAGTTTTTGTATGCGCGGGGTGCCGGATTCCATGGACAAAGCCGAATAATACAGTCCCGTCTGCGCGAGCGCTTTCGCGGTGTCGTCGTCTATGAGATCGCCCCGGATGGCGTTCGGAAAAGATGTTTTGATGGGGCCGACCTCTCTGAGCAGGAGGTCTGCGTAGGCCATAACCCGCTTTTTGTCAAGGTTGAAACAATCATCCACAAATTCAATTTCGTTGATATTGTATATCCTGATGCATTGCTTGATTTCCTCGACGATGCGCTCGGGGGAATGGGCGCGGAATTTTCGCCCAAACACGTTGTGGCAGTACATGCATCCGTAGGGACAACCCCTGCTGCTGAAAAGCGCCATGTAATTTCTGTACGGCACGGCGGTCATGGAATGACACCAGCGGTATCTGCGCTGATCAATGAGGTCGTAGGCGGGCATCGGCAGGGAATCAAGTTCCTCGATGATGGGGAGCGCGCCCGGATTGGTCGTCACCGTTCCGTCCGGCTCCTTTCGTATCACCGCGGGAATCCCGGTCATATCGCCGTTGTCCAGCCATGCGCGGACAATGTGTTCCATGGCGATTTCGCCTTCGCCCGCCACCGCGAGATCGGCGAAAGTCGCGGCCAGCGCTTCTTCGCGGAATGCGGCCACATGGGGTCCGCCCAGCACAATCAGCGCCTTGGGAAGCCCCTCGCGGACGCCCCTGGTGATGGTGGGCAGCGCATAAGCGGACGGCGTCATGCATCCAAGCGCGACGATGTCCGCGTCAAAAGCGACAATCTCTTTTGCCAGCCGTTCAGACGACCATTTTTCGACCCGTTGATTGACAAGGCGTATTTCAAGGTCAAACCGTTCACGGAGCCATGCCGCGATATACATCAGACCGAGCGGCGGCGTGACATAGAGGACTTCCTTGGGCGGCGGACCGACCAGCGCCATGAATAAGCGCGTTTTTTTTGCCATTTCCAATTTCCTTATAAGCGCATTGCCGGGCAACCAGCCCGGGGTACGCTTACGCATCCTCCCGGCGCCGCAGGCGCCGACAATGAATCTCTCCTCGATATGCCGCTTTGGCCGCGAGTAACAGGTGTTGCGCGCGATAAGGCGGTTCTTTCAAAGGATGACGCCATACGCGTGGAGCGCGACTTGCGGCAACGCGCGCTGCATTATCGCGCAGGATACGGATTTCAGGCAGCGCATGCCAACCGACCGGTTGGCTTCCCTGTTGTTTCTTACCAGGGACGTTTTATTAATGGGAAGGCAATCAACATCGCCAGACGTTTTTATTATACCCCAACGCGCGCGATAAACGGTATGATTTCGCCGTATTTTTCCCCGTTTCCCGCAACGTGTTATAGTATGTGCGTCCAGACGCGATACAACAAGCAATACAAGGAGACGGTCATGCAACGGATTATACAGGCAGGATTGGGAGCCATGGGACAGGGTTGGGCGGATTGCGTTGCCGCCTCGGACAAATGGGAGGCAGCGGCCTATGTGGACATAAACCGCAGGAATCTGACTGCGGCGGCGGAGCGTCATGGCATGCCTAAGAACCGGTGCTTTCGCGATCTCGCAACAGCCTTGCGCAGTGTCGAGGCGGACGCGCTTCTGGACGTGACGCCGCAAGGTGCGCGGCGTGGTCTGTGCATGACGGCCATGGACTGCGGCCTTGACGTGCTGTGCGAAAAGCCGCTGGCCGACACCCTTGACAACGCCGTTGCGCTGGCAACGCACGCGCAAAAGACGAACCGGACGCTGATGGTGGCGCAAAATTACCGGTATCAGCCGGCGGTACAGACGGCTAAGCGTTTTATCGCGCAGGGCCGTCTCGGCAGGGTGGGTTATGTGGGCGTGGCATTTCACAAGGGTCCGCGCTTCGGGGGCTACCGGGAACAAATGCCGTACCCGCTGCTGCTTGACATGTCCATCCATCATTTTGACATGCTGCGCTGCATTCTTGGGCAAGACATAGCGGCGGTGCAGGGGAAGAGCGTATCCGCGCCGTGGAACTGGAACAAAGGCGACGCAACGGTTCTGGCAATTTTGGAGACGGACGGGGACGTATGCGTCAACTATTTTGCCAGCTGGGTGAGCCGCGGCTGGGAAACGGATTGGAACGGCAACTGGCGCATCGAAGGCGAAAAAGGCGCATTGATTATTGAAAACAGTGATGTGTACTTTTCAACCAAGCGCGCCACCCGCCGGAAGGTGTCGCCTGTGAAGATGACCAAGACCCATCAGGCGTGGTTGTTGGACGGTTTTGCGGCTGCGCTGGAAAAGAATCTGGAACCGGAAACGAGCGCCGGGAATAATCTAAACAGTTTGACGGCCACCCATGCAATGGTGCGCGCTGTTCAAGAACAACGCATGGTATTGACACAAGAACTGCTCGAGCAACGGTGAACACACTCAAACAAAGCATTTATGCGCCTTTTCCGCTTTTCCTTGCGGCGGCGCTGTTCATTCTCATGGGCCCCGTGTTTTGGGTGGGCGTTGAAGCGCCGGGCCGCGCAAGGCCGACGCTTGTTCCTGAAAACGCGGATTTATACTGTGAGATTGCGCCCGTCATGCAATACGGGTTCGGTCGCCTGCGCGCCGGCGATTTTCCTTTGTGGAATGACCGCCAATTGTGCGGCACGCCCTTCTTTGCCAATCCCGTTCACGGGCTTCTTCAACCGCTCAACCTTGTATTTCTTTTTCTGGACATGCCGCCCGCGCTGGCGCTGCACGCATTTCTGGCGTTGTCCTTGATGGGTTTTTTCTTCGTGCTGTTCATGCGGTCGCTGGGCGTGTCTTACGTGGCCGCCTCGTTGGGCGGCGTCGTATATGTATGCTGCGGCGCAACCGCCGCCGCCATGTCGCGGCCCGCCCTGGCCAATGTCCTTGCATGGATGCCGCTGTTGTGCTGGGCGTTGCGTGTTCACCTTTGCCGACCGCGCGCGGCCACGTTGATTTTCAGCGCCATGGTTCTTTCGCTGCTGTTATTGTCCGGTTCGCCCGTGATGGCATTGGCGGCGACATCTTTTGCCTTCCTGTATGCCTGCGTCCTGATACTTTTTGACGCTCCGGCGAACAGGCGCGAGAACGGCGCATCCCGGCGCGGTCGTGTTGCGGCGTTTGGCGGAGTAGCGTTGATTGGCCTCGTTGCTTTGGGATTGACGTGCATCCAGTGGCTGCCCACCGTTGCATGGGCGGTTATGCTTGACGCGCCCCGCGCGTATTTGGGACGGCTTGCGCCGGCGGGAATCATGCCGCAGGGGGTCCGTGCGCTGGCGGCGCAGCTGTTGCAGGCGCGTTCAGGCGCGTTGCCGGCAATGGCCTATGCGGGCGTGTCCACTGTGCTGTTGCTGCCGGCGGCGTGTTTTCACCCCCTGCCGAAATGGGAACGTTGCTTTTGGGCGTGCGCGGCGGCGGTTTTGTGGATTGGCGCGGCGCTGTATGGCGCCGGCGCGACGGATGGCGCCTGGGGCGCTCTTGTTTATCCTGCGGTTTTTTCAACGGCGACGTTGGCGGCGCTGGGCGCGGACAGGCTCTTTGCGCCCCGGCGCAACACGCTTACACCGCGATTATGGGGGCCTTTGCTGTTGGTGCTGTTGGTCTTTGTGTTTGTTTTCATCCTTGCGCCCGCGCCCACACGGGGCCGTATGCTGCCGATGGCGGCGGCGCTCGTATTGTTTGCGCTGTTCCGTACCCGGTGGGCGAGCGCGTTAAGCGGCGTGGCGCTTATTGTTTTTTTGTTCGTGGATTTGAGCACGGCAAGCGTGAATTATCACGGCCACCCTTTTTTCAGCGACGCTGCTGACGCGCCGCTGTCCGCTGAAGCCGCAGCGCTTATCCGCGACACCGCACTGGACGACCGCGTTATGATAAACGCGACGCCGCCCAACGCCGCCATCCATGGGAATATCGGCATGAAAGAAGGTTTTCGCGTTGCGGGCGGCGCGGGATTGCCGTTCACGCGCGGGCAGGCTTTGTGGTGGGAGGCGTTGTGCGGCCCCAATGACGCGGCTTCGCCCGATGCTCCCGCCAGAATTTCCTATACGCCGTTGTTAAATGTGATGGCGGTTCGCGCGTTGGCGGCGGCGGAAGGCGCCGAGCCCGCAATGGATATTGGGCCGGGTATGCGGTTGCGGCCCTTGGGCGCGCGCGACGGCGTCGCCGTGTTTGCAAACGAGACTGTTGTGCCCCGTGTAAACTGGGTGTCTGCATGGCGCATGGCGCTGGACCTGTCCGCAGCAATTGAAACGCTCAACAGCCCCGCTTTTGATCCGCGCCGCGAATGCGTCATATTGCCTGACGAAGCGGCGGCGCGCCATCTGGCGCGCGCCGTGCCCGCCATTGAAACGTCCATGACGCCCGACATGACAGCCGTGCGTATTGCAATCTCTCTCGACAAGCCCGAGCGTCTTGCCGTTCAGGTGGAGAATGCCACGCCGGGCATACTTGTTGTCAGCGATACGCATTCGCCCGGATGGCGCGCAACCGTTAACGGCCAACGCGTTCCCATACTCAAAACCAACGGACTGTTCAGGGGCGTTGCGCTTCCGTCCGGCGCGCATACGGTGACATTTGACTACCGCCCTCGTCCGGTTATTGCGGGCGCAATCATCAGCATAAGCACGATCGGCATTGTGATAATCGCTTTGTTGTTCGCCGGCGCGCATCATTATCGCCGATGAAGGATAGATCGCGCGGCGATTTCTGAGCCTGCGCGCATGTTTGGTAAAACAGGCACAGCCGTTCATGAGGCTGTCAGCCTCCCCCGTAAACGATGAAATTTTACGGGAACAGGGACAGACCCGTCTCGCTTCCGCCGGTCGCTCGCTTGCGTCAGTCCCTTTTCCGTAAAATTTCAGAGCAGGATAAGAGCGTGCCAATCCGGATTGTTGTCCGGTAGTGAAAGGGTCGCATCGTCATGAAGCGGATATGTCTTATTGTGGTGTTGTTTGCGGCGTTGGCGCTTGTCGGATCATGCAGGCGGGAGAACCGTGATTACCGACAGGACATGCGCAACTTCGTCATGGCTCTCCGCGTTCACGCTGAACGGACGATGCCTGATTTTTTGCTGATACCCCAAAACGGCGAGGAACTGCTTACGCTTGGCGATGGTTGGGACACTCCGCCCGCCGTGGAATATATTGCGGCTATTGACGGACAGGGGCGTGAAGACCTCCTCTACGGATATGCGCGCGATAACCAGCCCACGGCGCCGCAGGATGCCGCGTATATGCAGGCGCATCTGCTGATTGCGGAAGATTACGGCGCACAGGCGTTGGTAACGGACTATTGTCGGACGCCGTCTTACATGGCGTATTCTTACGAAGAAAACGCGCGTTGGGGCTTTATCTCTTTTGCCGCGCCTGAACGCGGCCTGGACGTTATCCCGGAATACCCTTCCTCACCCTACAACAGGAACGACAGCGATATAACCGCATTGGAAGACGCCGCCAACTTCCTATACCTGCTTGATCCGGGAAGGTTTCCCAGCCGCGAGCATTACCTTGACGCCCTTGACGCAACATGGTATGACCTTTTCGTGATAGACGCTTTCTACGAGGAAAACATGCTGACGGCAGACGAGGTGGCGCGCCTTCAGACAAAACCCAACGGCGCCCGGCGGCTTGTGGTTGCGTACATGAGCATCGGGGAGGCGGAGGCGTACCGTTATTATTGGCGGGATGAATGGCGCCCCGGCAATCCGGACTGGCTGGAACGGGAGAATCCGGACTGGGCGGGCAATTATAAGGTTCGCTACTGGGCGCCGGAATGGCAATCCATTATCTATGGCGGGGCCGACGCCTACCTGGACAGAATCATTGCCGCGGGATTCGACGGCGCCTACCTTGATTTGATAGACGCCTACGAATATTTTGAGTAGTCGGTGAAATGCGTTACCGATGTCGTTTGTGAGAACCCGGCCACGAGGCGAACACAAACAGCGCCAAGCCGGAGAGCAGCAAGTTGCCTTTGTCGGAGGCGCCCGACTCGGAAGCGTCGCCGCCCCGGCATCCGCACCGCTTTTCAGGAGGCGTCTCACCTTCGCCTTCATCTTCTTCGCCCGCGTCCTCTCCCTCACCTTCGCTTGATTCTCCTTCGCCCTCGCCTTCAGGGGGTTGCACCGGCTGCAAGGGCGCCGTAACGGAC
>DSBB01000292.1 GCA_011046175.1 Candidatus Hydrogenedentota bacterium
CCTTTATACTGACCGTTCACGATATGTGCTTTTTTCGGCATCCGCAGTGGTTCTCCCGCAGCCGTTCCTTGTATTATCACTATGTCATGGCGGCAGGCATCCGTGCCGCAGCCCATATCCTTGCCGATTCCCAAGCCACCGCAAAAGACATCATGGAACTCATGAACATTCCGGAATCACGCATTGACGTTGTGCCCCTTGGCGTTGACGAACACTTTAGACCCGCTTCTGAAGAACAAAAAAGGGCGTTGCGAGAAACTTATCATCTGCCGGAACAGTTTTTTCTCTTCGTAGGCACACTGGAACCCAGAAAAAATCTTGCGTGTTTGCTTCAGGCGTGGCGCCGTGTTCGGGAACAGGCGCCGCCGATGGTCATTACAGGACGCCGCGGATGGGGCGATAGCGGCGTTGCCGGACACGAAACCGACAGAAACTTGATTCTGTTGGGTCACATACCGCAGGAACATCTGCCCGCGCTTTACAGCGCCGCAACCGCATTCGTTTGGCCAAGCCTGATGGAAGGGTTCGGGCTGCCGCCCCTCGAGGCAATGGCGTGCGGCGCGCCGGTGCTGACTTCAAACACTTCGAGTCTTCCTGAAGTGGCCGGCGACGCCGCGATTCTGGTTGACCCGTTAAGTGTTGACGCCATTGCGGACGCAATGCGCGCCCTGGCGCGGAACGCTGAATTGCGAGAAGAGTTGCGGAAAAAAGGGTTGCAACGCGCCTCTTATTTCCGCTGGCGGACAACGGCGGAAAAAACCATAAAAACCTATGAAAAGGTCGCCTATGGCAATAAGCAGGTTGCACACGGCAACCTTTAACGCATACAATCTACGCGAGAAACGGCATCTCCATTAAACATCAAGATGCACAACCTTTTGGGAGACTCATCATGGCATCAGCAAAAACCGTATATCTCGTTTCCAATGGCGACTTCCGTGAAGCCGCCTGTGTCGCAGGATGGGCCTTGCAGAACAAAACCCTCAAACAGGTGGGACGCGCCCTCAAAACCCTCGGTTATAACACGGAAGTCCTGCCCAAATTCGACAAGAAAAAAAAGCATGGCTTTCTGACGCGGCAAAGCGAAGGCACGGAGGCTTTCTCCAAGATTGACCCGAAGGCGCCCGTCATTGTCGTACTGAATATCTGGGCGTACGCCCATCACGTGTGCGGACCGCTGCAAACGCACCAAGGGCCTATTCTGCTGCTCGCCAATTTTGACGGAACATTTCCAGGGCTGGTGGCGCTGCTTAATCATTCCGCAAGTCTTGACCGCTTAAACGTGAAGCATTCGCGCCTCTGGAGCGAGACATTTAGCAACGATCCGTTTTTCATGGACAACCTGACCGCATGGCTGAAAACAGGCGTTATCAAACACTCAACCAACCATCTTCACAACGCGGCAAAACTGAAACTCTCCCCGGCGGCGGAGAAACTCGGCAAACAACTGGCCGAGACCATCAAGCGGGAAAGGCGCATCATGGGGCAGTTTGATCCGGGCTGCATGGGCATGTTGAACGCCGTAATGGACCCGGCAAAATTGGGCGCGGCGGGCATGCCCATTGAATATTTGAACCAAAGCGACCTGCTTGCCGAAATGGCGTTGGTCAGTGACGAAGAAGCCCAGAAGCACCTCAATTACCTGCTGCGCAAGGGCGCGAATTTCCATTGGGGCGTCAACCAATTCACAGACTTGGTCTACGACCAGGTGTTGTCCCAAATGAAAATGTATGCGGCGGCATGTCGTTTTGTCGCGCGGTACGGCTTGAGCACCATCGGCATTCCCTATCAATATGGGCTGGTGCGTTGCGTGCCCGCTTCCGACTTGGTCGAAGGCATGCTGAACAACAGCGACCGCCCGCCGGTGAAATCGCCCGATACCAAACAGGCGGTTTTCCAGGGCAAGCCCATTCCGCACTTTAACGAGGGCGACATTGGCGCAGGGGTGCCGCAGCTGCTCATGAATGAGATTTACACCATGAAAGGCATGCCGCCGGAGACGACCCTGCACGATGTGCGCTGGGGCGGTGAATACGACGGAAAATACGTATGGGTGTTTCTCATCTCCGGCGGCGCGCCGCCAGCCCATTTCGGCGGCTGGAAAAAGACTCATGTATACCGGCAGCCGCCAGGATATTTCCCCCTTGGCGGCGGCACCTGCTCCGGCGTTTCCAAACCCGGAATCATCACATGGGCGCGTTGCTACGAAGCGTTCGGCCAGATGGGCATGGACTGCGGGACGGGCGAGGTGCTGGAGTTGCCGGAAAGCGAACTGGAAAATCGCCTGCGAAGCACTAATCCTGAATGGCCCATCGCCAACGTTCACATCCCCGGCTATGGACGCGACGAATTGATGGCTACCCACATGTCCAACCATATTGTCATGGGTTACGGCGACATCCTTCAGGAACTTGTGGCGCTGTGCCGGAACCTTGGAATTAAAACCCGTGTTGCCGGCGATGCCGCAAAGGCGCTCAAAAAGAAGTAACCCTCTGCACATATCACTTACGGGCAGCTTGTTGTACATAAAACAGGATGCACTTGTTTTTCTGGAATATCCTGATTATCCCGTTTCATCTTTGGGTGCGGATATAAACGGATGGCTTTTTCGGGTTTCACTGCCCGACACTCTTTACATTAAGTCTATTTTTGACACTAAAGTGACCACATCCAACGAAGTGGGAAATAGCATTGACATTTTGATATACTTTCATACAAGGGAATGGTGGTCTGTTTTCTTGGTCGCAACAGAGACAGGAATATAAGATGAACATTCTAACCAAAGGCAAGATTATCCTTCATGTGGTCCGCTGGCTCTTGACTTGGAAAAAACATGACTGCCATTACCCCTCCCCAGTCCCGGAAAACCCGAAATTCATGACCGCTTGGGACGCTGTGGCCCTTATCAGGGACGGCGCGGTCATGGCCACATCCGGCATTGGCGGCAATCAACGCTGTTCGCTTATGTATTGGGCCATTCGCGAGCGTTTCGATGCGGAGCAACATCCCCGCAATCTCACGGTTGTCTGTATCGGCGGCCAAGGCGGACGCGGCAAGGTGCCGGGCACCCTCGAGGAAATAGCGGTCGAGGGACTGAACTCGCGCATGTTCACGGGGCACACGGAAACTTTCAAGGGGCAATTAAAGCTGGCTGACGCCGGAAAGATCGAGATTCAATGCATGCCCCAGGGGACATTGATGCTGGTGGTGAAGGCGCAAAGCGAGGGACGCGACCATATCATCAACCGCACGGGCGTGGGTACTTTTGTTGATCCCCGCACCGGACGGGGCACACCCGTTATGCCTCCGGACGCCGCGCAATATGTGGAGGTGTTGGAGGACGGCAGTCTGAAATATTGGCTGCCGCCTATTGACACTGCCGTATTCAGCGCGCCCGCGGCAGACCGCAAGGGAAACATCTATGTGAAAAACTGCGCCGTGCTGTGCGAAAGCTATGAGATCGCCAAGGCGGCGCGGCGCAACGGCGGCAAAGTGATCGTCAATGTGGGACTGCTTGTGGAAGAAGGATACGACGACATCTTTCTGCCCGCAGAAGAGGTGGACGCGGTCGTATATTGGCCCGGCACCGAACAGACAGGAAGCGTCACGCACAACAAGTATTGGGATTTTCTGACCTTGAACAGCGCCTCCAGCGAGGCTGAAGGGTTGGCAAGACTGAAACTTGTCAACAATATTCTTGGTATCACCCCCAAACGCAAGCCCATTGACAATGTGCTTGCGCGGCTCGCAACCCGCATCTTTGTTGATCATGCCCGCGCCGGTGATCATGTGGATATCGGCGTGGGGCTTCCCGAGGAAGTGTCGCGGCTACTGTATGAAAGCGGCGCCATGGACAAGTTGTATATGATGAACGAAAGCGGCGTGTTCGGCGGCGTTTCCGCGCCCGGCGTCTTTTTCGGCGCCGCCGTAAACCCCAGGGAAATCGTGTCCTCAGCCACCGCATTCGAACGTCTCTATGAACGCTTGGACTGGGCAATCCTCGGCGCGTTGCAGATTGACAGCGACGGCAACGTAAATGTGTCGAAGCGCGGCGAAGGCGCGATTAACTATGTGGGACCCGGCGGGTTCATAGACCTTGTTACAAGCGCAAAGTCAATCATGTTTTGCAGCGCATGGGGCGACCGCGCCCAATTTGAGATTGACAACGGGAAAGTGACGGTTGTAAAGCAGGGGAAACCCAAGTTTATCGGGAAAGTGGATGAAATCACCTTTAACGGGCGTGAGGCCTTGAAACAAGGCAAGCAGGTGTTTTATGTCACCCACGTGGGCGCATTTCGCCTGACGGAACGCGGCATGGAGCTTATGTGCGTCGTACCCGGCGTGGATGTGCAGAAAGACATCCTGGATGTTTGCCCCATGAAGATTGTATTGCCGGAAAAGGGCGCGCCTGAAACCGTCTCTCCGGAAATCGTCACCGGAAAAAACTACCGCCTCTCCCTGAACGATTAACGCCTTGAAACGTGTTTGAAAAATACGCGTCCCGATGCATTCATCACCACGAACGCTTCTTTCATTCATTTCCGCGCCGGGTCCAAAAGCCATTGTTCATGGAGTTCGGTCAGTTCCGCCACGATTTCGGGGTGTGCGGCGGCAACCCGTTCGCGCCGCCCGCGTTGCCGGTCAAGCCGTTTCGTTCCGGGTAACGCCCCGTGAGCAAGGCCCCGCGGGATGGCGAGCACACCGTGGACGCCACATAAAATTGCGTAAACCGCACGCCCCGCGCGGCCAGCGCGGCCATATTCGGGGTGCGCAGATCGGTTGCCCCGTAACAGCCCATATCCACAGAACCCTGGTCGTCGGTTAATATGAGAATTACGTTCGGGCGCCGCCGTGGCGCCGCGCCAAGCGCGAGCCGCGCCGCGCCAATGCCCAACGATGCTAAAAACATGCGTCTGCTCCAATCATACATGGTAGTTGACTCCTTGACATGCTGCAACTAATATACATGCGCGGACGCCCTAAATCCAACCGCCGTCACCGCGATGCCATGCATAATTTTGCGCGGCGTTTGCCTCGCTGTTATACTTAAAGGCGCAGGGTTGTGTTGTTGGTTCATTTTTCAGCCATAAAGGAGCATGTCATGGATACGCATAAACACCATCATTGTTGTTCACCTTCCGGTTGTTGCGGCGCGAAAGCGCCTTCGGTTTCGAGGCGGCAGTTTCTGGCCGGAACAGGCGCCCTGGCCATGGGCGGAACACTGTTGCATCAGCTGGGCGGACAAACCGCGGCGGCGGCGCCGCCTTTGGTGCCACGCGCGCTTGGGCGGAGCAAACCGCTGCGCATTCAACCGGTGCTTGCCTATCAGATATATCACTACCGTGATGCCACTTCATGGCGCGGCTGGTCGGGTCTCATCACGGAGCAGCATGCCGAAGAAGAACGCAACCGCATCAAAACGGAACTGGCGGCTATGGCGGAAAAAGCGGATTTCCCGCTGGAACTGCTGCCGCTCGTTTCGGCGCGCAATAATGAAGAAGCGAAAGACGTCGCCAACGCCGACCATGACGGCGTATTGATTTTCGGCGCAAGCGGCGGCACCGACCTGATTATTTCGCTTGCAAATCCCGAGAAACACAATCTCATGTTTGTGCGTCATCGCACAGGTCCCGCCTATCTCTGGTATGAAATTGTGCATCCCCGGTTCCTGCGCCGAGAACAAGACGCCCCACAGGGAACGGGCGGCATGAGTTACAGCGACGTGGTGGTGGACGACTATGACGAGGTGTTGTGGCGGCTGCGCGCCTTGCACGGTCTGAAAAACATCAGGGGCAAGAGGATTGTCTGCATCGGAGGCGCGCTCGGCTGGGACAAAGGCGGCAACAGCGGCGCCATGCAACGGGCGCGCGACCTCTGGGGGTTGGACATGATCGAAGTGCCTTATGACGAAATGAAAGTGCGCATCAACAAGGCCTTTGACAACAAGGAACTGGTGGCGCGATGCGTCGCCCAGTCCCGCGAATATCTGGCGCAGCCGGGCGTCACCTTGATGCCCCGGCAGGAACAACTTACCACCCAAGAACTGGTGGACGGAAAAGGTTCCAAGCAGACGCTGGAACAAATGCGGGACTTCACCGACCGCGCGTTTGTGCTGACCGAAGTGTTTCGCGAACTGATGGCGGAACATGACACGGACGCCATCACCGTGGGACATTGCATGGGCGCCATCATCCCCATGGCGCAGACCACAGCATGCATGTGCCTGACCCTGATAAACGACGAAGGCGGCCTGGCCTTCTGCGAATCCGATTTTGTGGTCATCCCGTCCGGCATTCTGCTCCATTACATCAGCAACAAGCCGGTGTTCCTGTGCAATCCCACCTATCCGCACAACGGCATGATTACGGTGGCACATTGTTCCGCGCCACGCAAGATGAGCGGCGAACACTATGACGACGTGCTGATCCGCACCCACTTCGAGTCCGACTACGGCGCGGCGCCCAAGGTCGCACTGAAACAAGGCCAGAACATGACCGCGTTGGTCTGCGATTTCGCAAGTGAACGCTGGATGGGGCTCGAAGGCGTAGTGCTGGAGAATCCCGCGCTCGACATCTGCACCACCCAGTCCGACCTGCAGATTAACGGCGACTGCAAACGGCTCGCCGAAGAGATGCGCGGCTTTCATTGGATGACCTGCTACGGCAACTACCTGCGCGAAGTGGGTTACGCCCTCGAGAAGGTCGGCGTGGACTGGCTGGACATAAGCACGAAAGCGTGATTTGCCAACAAAGACGTCTGGCGATAGAAACCATGAGACAACCTGTTGCAGTAGTTATATCTATTGGCCTTCTCGCCGTCACCGGTCTGGCTGCAGCAGAAAACGACGCGATGCGGTTCAATGCGGAGAGGGACCTTTTGGCGCTGCACTACCACCACGCGCCCGACTAGGACGATGGCCACTCCGCCGCAGCCGACCGTACGCTGATCGAGTCTCTTTTCGGCGCGGAGTGGATATCCAGGCACGTACTTCCCGTCTCTGGGGCCTATGGCAAGAATAAGCGCTCGTTCAACGCCAACTCCGATGCTGTTATGGATGCCGTATGGAATGAGCGCGGCGGATGGGTGGCCGCTGATCGGGACTGGGACACAGCCGTGAA
>DSBB01000289.1 GCA_011046175.1 Candidatus Hydrogenedentota bacterium
CCCCACATGTCTTTCGCTTCGATGTAGCCCTGATACAGGTCAACATCGTTGCCGCCGGAACCGCGGAAATCAGCGCCGGTCAGATACAGGGAACGAAAATCTTCGCCCCAGAAATTGTAGTAATCGAGTTCGATGAAGGCGCTCACATCCTGCGTGAAATCAGCCTTCACGCTCAGGCGGGTACGCTGTTCAATGAAGGAAGTGTCCGACGCTCTGTCGAAATCATACCAGTTGCCACGGATGCGGATGTTGCCGCCGACTTCAACATTCTGCAGTTCGGCGAAAGCAAAGCTGCTGATGCTCACTACGAGCGCAGCCATAATCAAAGTACTGAAACGCATTTGCGTATTCTCCTTATTCTTTATAGTTGTTGTTTCCCAACGTATACGCAGCCCGCATAAGCAAGCCGCGCGGCATTTCCTTCCCTTTCGGAAATGCAACCCACAATATATATAAGCAACTCACGCCTTTTCGGTACGACACACGGAGCGTCTTTTTGCATGCGCAGTATTCATTCCTCCTTTCCTGCTCATAACGTATGTGTCGCGCGTGATACACTGATCACATCTTAAACTTATGTTCAATGAGGCCCTGTTGCCTTTCTTAATCAGGGCACCCACCACCTTCAATGGTCTCAAGTATAGCATAAGTGATAGCCCATGTCAACCTTTTTCCCTCTCTTTTTTTCCCAACGGTAGTTGCCGCATATACGCATTGCCGGACAAGACCACAATATGTTGGGTCATTGCCGCAGCGGATTGGTGCGCGAGTCCTGCCCGGGGTTTGTCATCCGCGACACGGGCATGTGAAGCAATTGTTTAATACGGGATTTCAGTTCTTCTATCTGGAACGGTTTTTTCAGGAAATCGTCAAAACCGTGGACGGACAATCCGCCTATTTCCTCTTCGTCAATAAATCCTGAAATACCCAATATCCGGGCGGCGGCGGTTTCCTGCCGAGTCCTTATGCGTTCGCACACAACGCGCCCGTCAATATCCGAGAGGTGGATGTCCAGTATAACGGCCTGCGGGTTGTGTTCCACCACCATTATGCCGGCTTCAAAGCCTGTGGAGGCGGTGAACACCGTGTAGGGACTGTCCTGGGTGAGCACGGCGGGAATAATGTCAAGGTAGTAAGGGTCGTCATCCACCACAAGGATTCTGATTTCATCATGGTCTATGCGTTCGACGGGGATGCCCCGGGCGATCATGAATTTTTTCAGGTTGAGGTAGGGAATGCGCCGGTCGCCCCCGCTCCCCAGCCGGTATCCCTCCAGTTGGCCGCTGTCAAACCATCTCGATACCGTATCCGCCGACACGCCGCATATCGTAGCGACTTCGCCCGTGGTAAAAACCCTGTTTTTCATGACAGCCATCCTTGGGGCATGCGTCCCCCTCACACTATGTTATCCACAACGCGCCGCTCCACCTGTTGTCAAGTGTAGCACCCTGCGCGGCAAGAATCAAACCGGCGCAAGCGGCGCATTTCCACGCCTACCATGCCGGAACCTGTGTGGGCGACATGTTCTCAGGCAACTCGGTCTCCAAATCAATTATGGAATCGCTTTGTATGCGGACCCACGACTTGTCGGGGTCGAAATTCGGGTTGCGCGACAGCAATTCCTGGGTGATGTCGCGGGCGTATATCGGGCTGCTCAGGGCGTACACTTCAAGAGGGCCGAACCCTTTTGCCCGTGGGTCCGCCGCGCCAATGACGCGCACGCGAAACGCCGCTTCGGTGGTGGGCAGCCGCTTGAAGCGGATACCGGTGTCCTTGGCGTTGACGGGAATGGTGCGTATGGGGCGACCATTTTCGATGACCTGTAATTTTTTGCCGACGGCATTATGCACCACCACTTCAAAGGTTACTTCCACGCCGATGGGAATGACGCCGCCAATACCCACGTCCATCCTGCCGTCGCTCAACACGTCGGCGCTGAAGAATATCTTCGGGCCGTCCGTGCCGCTGGAAACGTAGGTGCGCCCCAGTCGCAGGCCTTCAAGCAGCCCTTCGACCGAGAGTTCGCGGGCATGGATATACGTAACCGGCCTGCCCAAGGGCACTTTGCCGCTGCCGCTGCCGCTGCCGCCGACGGCGCACGCCATGAGACCTCGCACCAGTTCGTAGTCGTAAAACAAATTGCCCTGCGCGTTGGCGGACATTTCGCCATGATTCGCGGCGGCGGCGGCGGCGGCGATGGAATGAACAAGTTTTCCCTCGCTGCGCTCCTTTGCCGGGTCGCCCAGATGTTCAAGGGACACGGGCGGCGCGCCGCGCCAGTCGCGAAACCAGACTTGGACACCGTTCACGAAACTGAGCCCCCACTGCCAGGGTTTTGTGGGGAAGGTGGGGTGGGCGATTACCCATGCGCCGCCCTGCGCCTGCACCCGGATACACTCGGCCTGCGCGGCGCGCATGTTTGACGGCAGGTCCGGTTTGGTGCGCGGCCCATAGACCAGCGCGACGCCCATTTCATCCGTGCCCCATTCCATGGCGGGCAGCATGACGAGTTTTTCAGACCGGAAATCCGGATCATGTGTTGCGGCGAGGGTGTTGCGGTCGGTAATGGCGAGAAAATCGAGGTTGGCCCGCTCCGCGCGGCGCACCAGTTCCGCCACGGACTCGGTTCCGGCGCCGTGGCGCGAATAGGCCTGTAATTCACCGCGGTACCATTGTGTCGTCGTATTCAAGACTTGCGTGCTGTGGAACAGTTCCACCCGTCCGGGAATGGCGGCGGCATTGTACGGGTCTGTGCCCATCTTAAGTTCCACCCGGTCAATCGCGAGGTCGCCGTCGGAATCAAAACTACGAAGCGACATGACGCCGCCGGCGCCCTCGAGCAGATTCACGAGCAGATAAGTGGGACGCGTTTCGCGAATAACGATGTCTTCAACCTCCACCAGTACCGGCACGCCTTCGTCATAGACATGCACATAAGCGCGGTAGCTGCCGACGGGCTGCGGCGATTCGAGGATTCCCTGCGGCACGTCAAGGGAAATGGTAATGTCGTCATCAAAACAGAGCAGGTCTATGCGGGCGGGAAGCCGGTCGCCCACCACGTTGGTTATGTCTACATCCAATACGCCTGTGGGCAGGCTTGCCCGACGCGCGACCGTTTCGCGGCGCAACGCTTCGTCCGCCCCGGCCTTGGGAGTTGCGGAGCGGGCGGACACGTCGGCGTCGCGATGTTGCAACCCTTCATTGCCCGCGCATGAAACCAGCGCAAGAAATGTAATCGTAACTATGACACAGCGCATTGCGAACTCCTCATTTGTATGTTCCTGGCGCATATTGTAATAAAGAAGAGGGGGCGGGGGAAAGTGCTATTGCACAGCGCGCAACTTCCGGAGTACACTACGCGCATCTTTTTGCGCGTTTGTTGGGACGCGCAATGATGGAGCGGCGCCTGATGCAAGAAAGTACAAAACACGTGATTGGCGGCGGGATGCCCGCTTTCGTGAAAAAGACGTTCTTGCCTTTTTTCTTGTCGCCTCTCTTCGATATTCTTGTAAACCGCACGCGATTGCGCAAGCCCTATCAAATTTCAGCCGCCGGCGCGGCGCTGCACAAAACATTACACGTGGCCGACTTGCACTGCGACGCATTGATCTCGCACCGCAACCTGGCACAGCGCAGCCGCCGGGGGCACGTTGATTTGCCGCGACTGGAGGCGGGAAACGTGGCATTGCAGGTTTTTGCCATTGTCACCCATGCGCCGGTGCGCGAGGGAGTAACATGGCTGCCCACCGATCTGGACGCACTCACTTTCAAGCTCATCATGCAGCGTTGGCCTGAACCCGCCTGGCACAGTCCCTTTGAACGCGCCATGCACGCCGCGCAACGGCTTCATGCCGTGGAGGCGCATGCCGACGGGCGCTTCCGTATTATTCGCTCGGCCATGGCGCTCGAACATTTTCTTGAGGAACGGCGGCATAAGCCGTTCTTGACTTCAGGTATTCTGGCGGTGGAGGGACTGCACTGCCTTGAGGGAGACATTGCGCATTTGGACGTTTTATATGATGCAGGCGTGCGCATCGCCGGACTTGTGCATCTGGCGGGCAATGAACTTGGCGGCGCCGCGCACGGTCGCAACCGCGGCGGCATTACGCCCTTTGGCGAACAGGTGGCGCGCCGGATGGAGGAAAAGCGCGTCCTCATTGATCTCGCCCATGCCTCCCCGACGCTTATTGATGATGTGCTGAATATGACAACGCAGCCTGTTATCGTTTCACATACGGGACTCAAGAGCGTATGCGACAACGAGCGCAATTTGAGCGACGCGCACTTGAAACGGATTGCGGAAAAGGGAGGCGTCGTCGGCATAGGCTTTTTCCCGTGGGCGAGCGGCGGCAAAGACCTGGCGTCCTTCATACGCTCGATACGGCGCGGCGTCGAACTGGTCGGCGCGGAACACATCGCATTGGGCTCCGATTTTGACGGCGCCGTGACCACGCCGTTTGACGCGTCCGGCGTGGCGCTTGTTACGGACGCGCTGGCGCGGGAGGGCCTGCCCCGCGCCGACATCGCCAATATCATGGGCGAAAACGTGTTGCGACTCCTGCGGCGCGCGCTGCCGGAAAAAGACGCGCGCTGAGTATTTGTCCGCTTTGCGGGTGGCGCCCGCATTGGCGCGACCCTTTATGGAGCCGTCGCAGAAGCCGAGACAGCCCCATTCTTCAACCGCCGTATCAACGCCGCCACATCGTCGGTCTGGACGCCGTCCACGCCCAGGGACAACAACGCCTCCCACGTTGCCGCGCCGCCGTCATCCACAAACACAAGCGCCCGCGCGTCGTGGCAGCGTCGCACAAATGATTCGTTGATGTGCCGCCATACCGAAGCGACCACTTTCGGTTGAAACATCTCCAGAATGCGCGGCAGATTCTCTTCGGGGCCGGGGTCCGGCATGATCAGGCATTCGGGGCACAACTCTCGAAGGCGGCGCAGGTGCGGCGTTCCCGCGTACCATACGATGTCGTTTGCCATGTCATGTTGATGCACAAGCGCCAGAATTTTCTCCACATCGCCCTGTTTCAGATCGAGGTAGACGCCAATGCGTCCTTTGCAGAGCTCCAGTATTTCATCGAAGGAGGGAATGCGCTCATCCGACCATTCCGGCGCAACGCCGCCGCCAATGTCCAGCGCCTTCAGTTCCGCCAGGGTAAAGGTGTTTACCGGCCCCGAAGCGTCTTTTGTATAGGCGTCAACCGTGTGGTTGTGAACGCTGACAAATTGCCCGTCCCTTGTTTCGCGCAGGTCTATTTCCACGAAATCCGCGCCCAGTTCGATGGCGCGGCGATACGCCGCCGGCGTGTTCTCCGGAATGCCGTCATGCGCGCCGCGGTGGGCGATCACATATACGCCGCCGTGATTGGGCTGCCGCTCCAACACGGGCGGCGGCGGTTCCGCGATGATCGGCAGCAGAGTCAGAAGCAAAGCGATCATGAGGTCAGCGCTCCTTCACCGATTTTTGCGTCGCAAGCCATGCCTCCCTGCCGTCGCGGGGAACAATCGGCGAAGACGGAACGCCGAACCATTGTTGTTTCAAAGCGGCGTCGAACTTGTCGCGTATGGGGAAGCCATCTGTAAACATGTCTCGGAGCATGCTGGGCTCCGGCTCCCAGTGCGTCAGGGAACGGTAATATGCCTCGCGGCGGTAGGCGTCCCGCATGGGAATTGTCCCGCCGCCCAGCAACGGCGTGCCTGTTTCAGGCAACTCCTCCTCGAGCGCCTTGTCAATGGGCTCGCCCCAGCGCAGTTCAGGCGGGTGGTTGGGATCGAAAGAGAGATCATACAGCCGGTTTTCAACATCCAGCAGCGTCAGGCGCGCCGTTTTGCCCCCGGCATTCCTGTACTCGAATGGGGTGTCCGAAAAAATGTTGCGCTTCGCGCGAAGCGCCGCGTCGGCCAGATCGGCGCAAAACCAAATTGCGTGCTTGTTGAAAGCGTCGAGTTCCAAGTCTTCCGGACACACCTCGAACCACGCGATGGCGTTGTTTACATGGTCTATGAGGCTAAAATATTTTTCACGCATCGCCACATCATCCATCGCGGTTGACTGCGCGCCCCAGCGTCCGCCCGCCGTGTAGACGTTGGCGCCGACGCGATCCTCGGGAAAGGTGATGGGGCCGTTCATAAGAACATCGTTCCATGCCTGTTGTACGCGCCGTTCCCGTTCCTGGAGCAGGATGCGCATCTCATCGGCAAAGTCTTTGATATCGGTTGTGATGTTAATTTTGCGCTGCGAACGCAGCCGCATCCGCACGAATTGCTGAAAACTGTTCAAAATGAGACCGTCTTCAATGATCCTGCCGGTTTCAGTCAATTCTTCAATCTTCTCGTACTGCTCAGGAGACATGCCGAATTCGCGCATCTCGGCGTTGGTACGGCGGCGGACGCGCACGACCCTGCCTTGCTCATCCACCTCCGCAAGGGGCCAGCGATGCACAAGAAATCCCCTGTAACATCCGTCGTAGGCGCGTTCCCCCGCTTCAGAACGCTTCCCCGTGATGCCGGCCACCACGTTGAATCCGTTAAAGGCGTAGATGTCTCGTGACGGCGCGACGGTTGCGTCCAAAAACCGAAGATCTCCGTGGGGCGAAATATTGGCAAGTATGAGCACATGCCCATCCAAATAAAACAGGCTTCCCGGCAGAAGATGTTTCCGGGTGATCGCCACGGGCACGGCGTCCGAAAGTTCCGAGCGTTCCCTGTTCAGTTCCACCCGGAAATTCCCGGTGCAGGTGCCCGTAACCGCGTCGCGAAAAAAACGGCCCGCGTCGTTGTAGTCCAGCGAACTGACCAGCGCCCCCGGAATGGTGTAATCGGCGGTGCGCACATCAGCGCCGTCGCAGGCGCGGACATAACTGAACATCCAGGGAAGGGCGCGTTTATAGGCGTAGTAGGCGCTCAATGTAACCGTGAGTTTCGCGCAGTCAAGCACATTATGCATGGCGCGCATGGTGGCGGCGTCAAGTTGTTCGTTACAGCCCTCGCCCGCAAATTCAGGGGTTAACAGCAGGTTGATGGCCGGGTCGGTCAATATGCGTTCAATTCGGGCGGCGCGCTGTTCATGCACGCCTCCGGTCTTCACATCATAGATATGTTCTATCC
>DSBB01000542.1 GCA_011046175.1 Candidatus Hydrogenedentota bacterium
ACTGTAAGACTACAGCGTTTCCGCTTCATTTTTTTCGTGACACGGGACGGCGTTTCGGGCAGGTGCGGCAGTTCGCCGGTTTGTGGGGTCGCCTTGTGAGGCTTTCATCGAAACTTCTCTTAAATTCCTTGTAACGCTTCAGCAATGCGTCGTCGTTCAGCGGGCCAATGATCATCCGGATACGGGCGCGGGCGGTGTCACCCGCTTCGAGGGTCTTGCCGAACAGGGACAGGTACATGGAGTAATGGCCTTCGCCCCGGTCGGGGGTGAACACGGCGAAACAATCTTCGGCACGCGCCATCATTGCGACGGTTAGTCCAGTGGCCTCGTTGCGGCGGTGGATGATCGGCGCGGCAAGTTCCGGGCGCACCGCCCAGTCCACCGGGCTGGGCGGAATGTCCCAGCGACCGTCCTTGATGATTCGCACCGCGTCCGCGTCTCGGGGGAACGCCTGCCATACGCCGTGCTCCGGTTCGGCGGTTATAAATGCTTTCTTGTCGTCATCGCCTTTGACATACACGGACGATACAGGGAAGCGCTCGGACAGATAAGATGCAATGAACACATCGAATTCCTGTAGATGTTCCTTTGCTTCTACAATGGTTTCAAGGTCCACCGTATCCGGTGCGACCCAGTGATAGACGCCTGTCAGTTCAAAGGGGCGGTCTGCATCAGCCGGCCAATGCACGCGCAGCGTATCCGGCGCTTCAAGCGTTGCGTCGCTGGGTATGGCGCGCATACTCTCACCATAACGGTGGTTGGTGGTGAATACACGGTAATAATTCAACAGACCCATCATGGCGATCAGGTCGGTGTCGGTCGGCACATGACGGAACGGAGAAAATCCAAAGGAGATACCGCCCAGCCGCAGCGTGCCCTCCAGTTCGCCCGTGTTCACGTGGAACTCGCCGTCCACGTCGCCGGGGGCAAACACCTCCAGCGGCGGCGCCGCCAGCATCGCGCTTCCGCAAATTACGCTCACTATGACAGCCTTCATCTTATTTTCCCTCCTTGATGTCGATTCCCGACACTGTATTTCGCAGTCATGTTGGCGACTTTTCGGCGAGCACGCCGCCGACGCCAACGATTCGCTCACATCCTTGGCATCAGATGCTTCCGGTAGTATATACCCTTTTCTGGCAACAGGCAAACGCTCTTCCTTGTTCAAGGATGTGCAGGGTCAACATATAATGCCTGCTCTTTTCCACAACACCGACGCGTTCCTTGTCCCGACTGGCAAGATTCGTGCGGGTATTGGTTTGGCGGGTTGGCGTGTCCTCCGACGTAAGAGTTGTTTTGTGCCAAACACAGGGCGGGCGGCAATTATGAGAAAGACAGGGGGCTCGCGAGCGATAAACGCCAGAAACTTGATCCGCGACCACAAAATGTATATGATATCTGCAAGATGACAACAATATGTTGTGTATTGGCATAAAAGGGAGATGTATATAGATGCATAACAGCGCCTCGGAGATTACGAAGCTCTGTGAGTCTTGGTGGGGACGGTTGGCGGATTCTTCCAAAGTGGAACAGCGTGCTTATGTGATGAAACTGCTTGCCTTGCTTGATTGGGATTTGCCGATACCGTTTTCGCCCAAAGAAACGGCGGAGCGGTTGAATGGTCTGACATATTTGCTGCGCGACGGCGGGCAAACCACCATCGCCGCGTATTTTCTGATGCCGGGCGCGCTTGACGCTCCTTCGACAGTGGTTGAAAAGGGGCTTGATTTTTGCTTGACTACGCGCGCGCTAACGGCGGAATCACAATCGCCAAACGTTCATTATGTTCTTATTAGTGATTTGTGCCGCACGTACTTTTATGACGCGCAAACGGATGAGTTGTTGCTTCACGCTGACGATCCCGCGGGGTTCAACCGTGAAATCGCGGAGTATCTGAAGCGCGGCGCCGTATCACGGGGCGCGCTCGAGGAAATTCGCCGCGAGCCGCGCAGTGTGGCCGCGCGACGGCTGCGCGACTGGCGCAAAGGCTGGAAACGGGCCCTCAGCGAATACAATCACATTTCCGAAACAATGCTTGACGCGCTGATGGATCGGCTGCTCATTGTCCGGTTCGTGTTTCAGCATGATATTTTGCGCCGCACGCGGCGGCGTTTGCAGTCGCGTTTCCTGGAACTGGTTGCCGAGGCGGCCTCGGATACGGCGACTGCGCGGCGCGACTGCGGCGGCAAGCTTGTGCGCTTATTCCATGACATGTGGCTGGACTGGGGCGCCGACATGTTTTGCCCTTTGCAGGAATTGGATGAACTGCTCGAAGAAAATGAACTTGTTGCGCCGTTGCTCAAAGAGTTCACGCTGCTCGCACGGTCTAAATTTTCCATTGCCACGATTCTGGAAAGTTTCAACTACGGCGATCCCACCGAGAAGATGCGGGTGCGCATGGTTCCCGACAACAATGAAGAGCGGGAGATGTATTTGGGGCGGCGCCGACTTGACGACATTGATGAAACGCGCATAGAAATGGATGTGCATGAAGAGGGTTACCGCGCCATATTTCACTGGTTTGACAAGTTGATTGCGCTGTACGAGGGCATGGACCGCGCCTTCGAGGCGGAGACCGGACGCGAGGCGCCGCCGCGCAGCGATGTTGATTTGTTCACATGGTCGGAGCTGGACGCAAGACGCCCGGCGGCTTGTTCGGACAAGTTCGGCCACGCCTGCGCCAAGGGTTTCGGCATTTACTACACTTCCGAAAAGGAGCTGCGCATCAGCCGTCTCTTGTTCGTCTTGCATCTGATCGCGTCCTGCGCCCAAAAACAACAGGCAACGGAACAGCTGCCCCGTGTTGCGCCGGTGTTCATGGAACGCGATCTCAAACGCGCTTCGCGCAGTCTTGGCACGTCCTCGCGCATCTTGGTCAACGGTTGAAGTCCGTGCAGACCGAAATTTTGATGATCGGCACCGAACTGCTTCTCGGGCAGATTGAGGACACCAACGCGACCTATATGGCGCGCACATTGGCTGCGAACGGCGTCAATCTTTACTGGAAGACCACCGTGGGCGACAATGCAGGCCGCATTATTGACGCGCTGCGGCTTGGGTTGTCCCGTTCGGATGTCATTCTATGCAGCGGCGGTCTTGGTCCGACGGTGGACGACATCACCCGCGACTGCGTCGCCGAAGTTCTTGATGCGCCCCTCGAGTACCACAGCGACCTGTTCGAGGTAATCGCAGAACGGTTCCGCCGCCGCAACCGTCCGCTGTCGGAAAACAACAAGCGGCAGGCCATGCTGCCCCGCGGCGCCGCTCCCATTCACAACGCGAACGGAACCGCACCCGGGCTGATTGCCGAATCGGAAAAAGGCGTCATTGCCTGCATGCCGGGCGTTCCCCATGAACTGAAGCCCATGCTTGATAACATTGTCATTCCCTATCTTTCCTGGAGATTTCATATACGCAATGTAATACATTATCGCGTGCTCAAGGTGCGCGGCATGGGCGAGTCCAGAGTGGATGCGGCAATCGGCGACTTGATCGCGAAGCAATCCAACCCGACGGTGGGTCTGCTTGCGTCGCCGGAGGCTGTGCGTGTGCGCATCACCGCCCGCGCCGCAACCGTGGAACAGGCTGAAGCGATCATTGATCCCATTGACGCGGCGGTGCGCATGAGGCTCGAGGGTCTTGCCGCATGCATTGACCGCGAATAACGGCACTCTCCCGCAGGAACGCGCGCCTGTCACGCAGTCACGCCGATATCGGTCAACATTTCCCCTACGCGTTTTGAAAATCGGCGCGCCGCCGCGAACGGCGACCCGTCTGCGTTCTTCCCGTTGTCCTCGCGCGATGACAGCGCCAAGGCCTTTCCTGAACCGCGGCATTGGCATATGATGTGAATCTCAGGATTGCTTAACAATATGGCCATGAACGTTCCCGGCACGTCTCCCAGCGGCGCCCTGTCCAGATGGTGGTATCGAAACGTTGCCCGAGTCAAGGCGCCGCCCATATCCGACGTTCCCAACCGCAAATCGCCGCCCGCCTGTTGCGCCGCCGCCCTGAACAGGCTCAATCCCAATCCGGTGCGCTTGCCGGATTTGGTGGTAAAGAAGGGATCAAGCAGCCGCTCGGGTGGAACGGGAAATCCGGGGCCATCGTCCTCCACGCAAAGGGTCAACCAGTTTTGTTCCGTGTCGAGTTCAATGGTTGCCCGTATTGTTTCCGCGCCGGCGCGCACCGAATTTTCAAGTATGTCCAGCAAATGCAGCGACAGCTCACGCACGGCAAACGCTCCTTTCCTTTTCCCCCTTCAGCGCCAGCGCTATTTCGGCAAAGGAGGGACATTCCACAAGAAACACCGTGCTTCCGTCGCCTATATTGTCCGGGAAATGCGCGTCCGATGCGCAGATAATGGGAAAACCGAGGTTGGAAAACGCTGCGTTCCGTCCTTCCTTCATACCGGCCGCGGAAATTTCCAATGCATCAAAAACGACGTTCTCTGGCAGGAATCCCAACTGGCTGATTACGGAAAAGGAAGGCCGGTCAATGTGCGCCGCAACAGCCAGTCCTCCGTGATGATGAACGAGGGCGACCGTTTCGTCCACACTCAGATCGGAAGCCCAGCAAAGCATGGCGTCCATCTCGCGCAGTATTTCCCCTGCGGCGTTCATAACGCACTGTCTGCCATATCCGCCTCCCCCGGCCCTGACCGTCGGCAGGTGTTTTTTCAACTCGCGGGACGCCGACAGGGCGCTCCCGGCGTCCGGAAACAATCCGACAATATGGGCTTCCTCGACGGTGGTGATTTCCATGCCCGCAATGACCCCGAACAAATCGCCGGCGAAATCGCGCGCCGCCTGTTGCACTGCGGCGGTGTTTTCGGCGCTGTTGTGGTCGCATACTGCAATAAGATCGAGTCCGGCGGCGATTGCGGCCATGACAATGGCGCGCGGGGTCATTTCATCAGCTGCGCAGGGCGACAACGCCGAGTGGATGTGCAGGTCTGCGGCTATGCGTTTCACGCGTCAACGCCCCGCAACCCCAGTTCGTATAATTTTCCCACGATCTCGAAGGCGGGCGCCTGTGACGCCAGCAGACAAACCCCTTCTTGCGCGGCTCTTGCCCGGGTCGCGTCATCCGGTCTGCGCCCCAACGCAAAGATGACCGCGGCCAGTTCCGCATGCACCGAGACGGCAATGACATTGAGATGCACCTGCACTGTTATCAGTACGCCGCCGCGCGGCGCATGGGCGAGAACATCGCTGAGCAGGTCGGATGCGTATCCGCAACGGATGTCCGGCATTGTGTCGAGGTCTATCTCAGGCGTCAGATTTTCCAGTTCCAATGCATTGACGATGGCGGCCAGATTCATTATGCGTTCTCCTTAATCGGAAGAGTCGGCGCTGCGCTTCTTATAGACACACGATAACGCGGTGGCGCGCCCCATTACAATGTCTTCAGCCAAGGCAAGACAGGACGGCGAACCGCACACGCCGCAATCGCGTCCCGGCAGCGTTGCGCGGATGCGATCAATCTGCGCCAGCTTGGCTATGGCTTTGCCCATGTCCGGATCAAGCCGAAGCCCGGCGCGGGCCTCGAGTGGTTTGGGGCGGAACAAGGCGGTGGCGGCCTGTCCGGCTGCGGACGCCTTTGTCACTCCCCGCAATTTGGATATTTCGGGGTGCTCGGGCCACACGGGCGAACCAAAGCATCCGGAATCGCAGGCGTAGAGATGGGCCACGCGGCAATCGTTGACGCGCCCGTCTTCAGCCTTGTCCAGAAATTGACAAACCCGTTCGATGCCCGAAATAATAAGGCTTGCGCCGTGACCGGAAGCGTCGGCGTCTGGGGCCGCTTTCGCCTCCGGGCCCGCGGACGGGCGCAGCGCCGATGAAAGCATGCGCAGCAATTCGCCGGGCGTAACGGCCGCGCGGCGGCGCAATGCGCTTGACTCATGGGCCAACGCGTACATTGCGGCGCACGGAACCACAAACACGCCCTGACCGTTTGTGATTGATTCGCGCGCGGATTCCAACGCGCTCAGAAAAGGCGGCACATTGCCCAATAATGACGGATAACGCACCTGTATGAGATTGACAACCGCCGGGCATACCGGCGGCAGGAGAGGCGTCGGGGATTCATGGGTTTGCGCGTAGTTTTCCACCGCTTCGTTAAGCGCGTTCTCCCATGCGTCGCCAAACCATACCTTATTCCATCCAAGCGCGGCGAGCGCATCGCGTATCATCTCTTCGGAAACTGTAAAACCGAATTGCCCCCGCAACGGCGCGGGCAGATAAAGGGTGGCTTCGGATGTCGGCGCGGACGGTTTGTCCGGACAGGCGACGCCATAAACGTTTTCGGGGCACACGCTGCGGCAGGCGGCGCAGCCGATGCACAAATGCGGCAAAATGATGGGCGCATTGTCGCGCAGGCGAACAGCCTGGGTGGGGCACACATGCAGACAGCGCAGACAGCATTTGCATTTTTCGGGGTCAATGCTGACCGACGCCGTGAATGTTTCCGTTTCCGGCTGCGCCGCAAGAACAACGGCAAACTGCAAGCGCGTCCCGTGGCCGACATCGGAATGAATGGAGAAACGATTGGTGTTCCGTCGTATATTCGGAAGTCCCATGCCCGCGCCGAACCCGAATTCCCGCGCTTCGGGCGGAGCCGTGGAAAATCCCTCGCTCATGGCTTGGGCCATATCCGCGATGCCGGGGCCGCTGTCGCAAACCTCCACCTCGAGGGCGTCGGGGGTGACGGCGGCGCGCAACATGCCTTGCCGGGCGTGTATCACAACGTTCATTTCCGCTTCATACACGGCAACCATGGCCCGGCGCACGGCGGCGGCGTCCGCGCCGATGCGTTTCAGCGCCGTTTTGATTTCCTTTGAGGCGTGTCCGGCGGAAGCGTAATCGCCGCCTTTGATCTTGCCGGTGATTTCAATCATGGGGGCGCCGCTCTCTTGCTTTCATCATTCAGGGCGGCATAGAGCCGTCCGCAGGTTTCGTACAAATCCCACGGCGACGTCAATACCGCCGAGCCTGTTTCGCGGGCGGCGGCGAGCACGACTTCTTCCGGCGACACGCCGTTCACCAAGCATACGGCGGGCACATCCATCAATTCGATCAGGCTTAAAAGGCCG
>DSBB01000151.1 GCA_011046175.1 Candidatus Hydrogenedentota bacterium
ATTGCATCTATAGCAAAAATCATTGGCCTGCAGAATAAATTGCCACCTTGAAAATTCAGTATTCAACGCCGAGATTTCAAGGCGCGTATTTTGTGTCATTCCTCTGGTTCTTTAGGAAGGTTGTTCAGGTTTCGGATGTACCGCTCCCTGTTGAATGTCTTTTGGTTTTTCATAACATCCCACATTTCGACACAAACCGCCTGAGCAATATAAAGCCTGGCATCCGCTTCAGAGATTCCCTCGGACATCAAACGATCCAGCGTCTGTCGAGTCTCCGGCGGTTGGTTATTCGCAATCTGGTTGTTGACGACGTCCAAGAACGCCGCTTTGAGATGGGGATTTCCGCTTTCCATGTTGTCATTTCCCTTTCAGATAATCAGCACATCTTACTTTTAGGTGCCTGAACAATGATAAAGCAAAGATGGCTATTCGACAATCAAAGTTTGTTCAAAGCTGCATCAAGAGTGGCCTTAACCTTCTTCTTCTCAATCTCAGGGTCAACTTTTTGGAGATACTCAACTGCCGCGAGGTCGTCTCCGCGCTTCCGGTTTTGTCGAGGCTCAAGGGCTTCAATAAGGATTGCCTCCAATCCCGGTATGAGTTTTGCGGCGTCGTACTGTGCGGGCAAAGAACCGAGCGCTCCGACCTCCGACACGGGAAGTAGTCCGAACCATGAGAATCTGTCCCAACGCGCAGACATTCGATCAATCGTGTGCTCGTACAATCTACGCCCAAGGGGGCGATCGGTTGTGCGACCGACGTAAATAACTTCCCGCCCATCATAAAGAAGATAGATGCCAAGTTGTTTGCAGAAATCAACCGGCATGGCGCCAATTTGCTGCATACCCAGCAATTTTGGGGTGGCAGTCCATTCCACTGCATCTTTTCGCCAAAACATTCCAAATGATGAGATAATTTCGTATTGTTCTTCTTCAATTTCCGACTCGATTGCTTCTGGAGTTAATTTTTTCGGAATAACTTTTGTGGCAGATGTTCGGTTTTTTAATGTAAACGTCCCCTTGGAAACGCGAACATAGGGGGAATTTTCACCTTCATGCTTAATTGAAGCCGATATTTGTGCATTCACAGTGGCAGCAGGAGTTGCTCCCACCGTTGTGCGCAGTCCCTCGGAAATGATTTGCTCCGTGATCTCATTGTAATGCACCGGCACTGGCGATGCCGCCAAAATCTTGTCAATAGCCTTTCGCCATGTTAGCTCTTTGGGCACGATCACATCCTTTCCATTTCAGTTGAACAACGGTTATGAATATCCTTCTAGCCCGGATATTTTACCGGGTTTAGTCGTGAGTTTCCGAATCTAACGCCATATCAGTCACTTTGCTTGCCCGCCGGCTGAAAGCGTTAATTTTCTGGTTTGTCAACATGCTCCATTACACCCGCTGCAATTCCCGTACATGCGAAAGATCACAGGAAGATACAGGGCGAAGCTGATTGCTCAAAACGGTCGCAACGGCTACGGTATGACCGTCCAAGGCAACAAATTCAACTTCATAGGCTCGACCTTGTTCATGGAGATGCACCACTGTGCCAACATCTCCCGCTTCCAGCTTTTCTTCGGGCAAATCAGCCGTCAGCACCACACAATCATGTTCCTTAATCATAACTTTGTCTCCAAGGGATAGGCGGTTATCAAACGAGGAGCACTCGCACCTTTGTCCATCTGCCAAACACTTCGTATATTTGGGCAATGCCCGTCCGGCGTGTTCAGTTCACCTTCCACAGAGCACCGTGGCCCAAATCCTGTCTCGTATTCTGTGACAACTTCATGTCTGCATCCATGTTCATTTAGAGCATCTCGCAATAGTTTCCATTGCCCGATACAGAAGCCCCGATCAGCAAAGAAGCGGGCTTTGCCGGCGCCGTAAGGATGCTTCTGGTTGAGCAGATAATTGATGACTTTTTCCTGCTCAACAATGGCATTTTCGCAATTGGGAAGTCTCTCTGTCTTGCAGGGTTCCTGTTCTTCGGTATCCAATTAATCATGACTGAGAATACCCGCACAATTAAATTAGTTGAGGGCTATGAATCAATAACAGTATATTCTTGCGTCAAATGTCAAACCGACAATTTGCTCTGCTCAATCTATATGTCTGAAATGCGACTATTTTCCATACACCATAATGGACACATGGGGAAACTGCAAGCGTCGTCTTTCTTAACGAGTATACCACAACACAGTATTACTACATCCTTCTGTTTTCGTCCTGGATGCTTTATTTTGCCAATATCTGTATTTTGGGCAGTAAGACGTCCACTTCGGTTTTTGTGAATGTGCCGATGTCCCAGGACATGGCGTTGGCGGTGCCCATGGCAACGGCTCGGCGGGCGGTGGATTCAATATCCATATCTTGTGTGATGCCTAGGGCGAACCCTGCCACGAGCGCGTCGCCGGAACCGACGGGATTCACTTCTTCGATGGCGGGTGGGTGTGCGTGGAATTGGGCGTCCTCCCAGGGACAGTCCCGAATAGAGGGACAGTCCCTAAAAGAAACCAGCGCTCCGTCTGCGCCGAGGGACAGTACCACAAGGGGAATGCCTTTATCGTGAAACCAGTCCACCGCTGCCCATTGTTCCGCGCGGTTCGTTATGGCGCGTTGCAGCAGTTGTTGCGCTTCTTCGGCGTTTGGCTTAACCATGTAGGGAAGCGCCTCCAGCGCCCGTTCAAAGATGGCGCCGTAAGCGTCCACAATTGTTTTGACGCCCGCTTTGTGCGCCAGCATCACCACATCATGATAGAAGTTGTCGAGGGTGGCGTCCGGCGCGGAACCGTTCATGGTGATGAGGTCTGCTTCGGGCAATAACTGTTCCACGAGTTCCAGCGCTTTCCGACATTCTTCCGACGTCACCCGCGACCCGGGCTCGAACAGCGCCGTCTGGCGGTGGATGGGTTCTTCGAGCACGGTGGTGATGGTGCGGGTCATGTCCTTCACCCAGACCGTTGCGCAACGCAGCCCGTCCTGCTGTTCCAGCATGTCCACCACATGCCTGCCCGTATGTCCGCCCACAAAGGGCATGGCAACAGTGTCGCCGCCCATGGCCTTGATCGCCCGCGACACATTACATCCCTTGCCCCCGGCGATGCAGCCATAGCGCGGCGCGCGTATTTTCTCGCCGGGACGCAATGCGTCAATGAATAGTGTCTTGTCCACGCAGGGGTTTGGGGTGATGGTGAGTATCACAACCGTTCTCCGATCAGGCGTTTTCCTCCTGATACCGCGCCAGGGCGCATCCGGCGCATCCCAGCACGCCTGCGTCTTCGCCGAGTCCGGCGGGCAGTATTTCACAGCGTTTTGCGGGCACTTCAAAAGCGTTCTCGCGGACGGTTTTGCGCACGGTGTCGAAGAGCATGTCGCCTGCGTTAATCATGCCGCCGCACAGGATGATGCGTTCCGGGTTCAATGCGTTGACCATGCTTGCCGCGCCGAGTCCCAGCCATATCGCCGTTTCGTCGAACACGTGTTTTGCGTAGGCGTCTCCTGATGCCGCCGCCTGATAAATCATCTTCCCCGTGAGCTTTTCGTTGTCGTCGCCGCACATTTCCTTGAGCGCCGTTTCAGCGGCGTCCCAGCCCTCGCGGGCGGTGCGCACCATGCCGGTTACCGAGGCGTACGCTTCGAGACAGCCTTTCGCGCCGCACCCGCACAGCCGTCCTTCACGCTGGACGGTGAGGTGGCCGAGTTCGGCGGCGGTGCCGTCAATACCGCGCAGCAGTTGGTTAAACACGACAATGCCGCCGCCCACGCCGGTACCCAGCGTGAACACGACAATACTCTCGGCGCCCTGTCCGGCGCCCATCCAGTATTCGCCGTAACACGCCACATTTGCGTCGTTGTCAATGAAACATGGAACCCCGAGCCGCTTGCGCATTTCATCGGCCAGCGGCACATTGTTCCATCCGGGCAGGTTCGGCGGACTGTATACGATGCCCGTCTGCCAGTTCATGGGTCCCGGCGCGCCCAGCCCCACCGCCAGCACGTCCGACATTGCGATGTTGTTTTGCTTCGCCAGTTCCTTGACGGCGGCGGCCATTAAATCCATCACGGCGGCGGGGCCGGCGGCTGCGTCAGTGGGTCGGGATTCCTTCGCCACGACTTTCTTCTCTTCCGTCACAATGGCGGTCTTGACATTCGTGCCGCCCAAATCCACGCCCACAATATACTTGCTCATTGCCGTAGTTCTCCTTCATGTTGTTCAATATACGCCAAAGCTCGTTCCATGCGCGTTATGGCCTCATCGCGCCCGAGCAACTCCGCCAGTTCATAGAGCCCCGGCCCGACGGTCTTGCCGGTAAGGGCAAGGCGCGTTGCGTTCACCAACGCGCCGATTTTAATGCCGCCCGCCCCGGCGGCCCGCTCATATTTTTCCTTCAGCGCGTCATGGTTCCATCCCTCCGCCTCGCGCATGGCTTTGATCGCGGTTTGTATCCAGTCCGGCGAGTCAGGTTGCGCGAAAAATTTCCGCGCGCCCTTTTCCTCATACGCCTCCGGACGGATGAAAAAGAAATCGGTGTAGCCCACAATGTGATTCAACGTGGGAATTTTCTCCTGACAGGCGGCGGCCATTTTAAGCAGCCAGTCGCGGGGGCGGGAATCCACATCCAGTCCGTTCTTGCGCATGATTGGCAGGACGCGGTCGCAAAGTTGTTCCGCCGTCAGCATACGGATGTGTTGTCCGTTGAGCCAGTCCAGTTTCTTGCGGTCAAACCGCGCGGGCGATTTGGTGAGCCGTTTGAGCGAGAATAGCCGCTTCAATTCCTCGAGAGTGAAAAACTCGCGTCCTTCCTCTTCCGAAGTCCAGCCAAGCAGCGCGATGTAGTTGATCAGCGTTTCCGGCAGATATCCGTCCTCGCGCCAATCCAACACATTCGCGCCATGCAATCGCTTGCTGTACTTGCGTCCCTGCTCGTCATGCACCAGTGGATGATGGGCGAATTTCGGCAGCGGGTACCCGAGCGCGCTGAACAACATGACATGGCGTCCGGCATTGGTCAGGTGGTCATCGCCACGGATGATATGCGACACCTTCATCAAACCGTCGTCCACCACCACGGCCAGATGAAAGATGGCGTCGCCATTGGGCTTTACTATGATAAAGTCGTCATACTCTTTGTTGTTAAACCGCACCGGCCCCTGGATAATGTCGTCCACAATCGTCTCGCCTTCGGGCACGCGAAAGCGAACGCTGTAGGGCGCGTCGCCTTTGGCGGCGATTTCCTCAGGCGTCAGGTTGCGGCATTTCCCCGAATAACGGGGCGGTCGCTTTTCGGCGGCTGCCTGTTGGCGCATGGCCTCAATTTCCTCGCGGGTGCAAAAACATTTATAGGCCTTTCCTTCTTCCAACAGCCTCGCCGCTTCGCGCCGGTACAAATCACGGCGTTGCGACTGACGATAAGGACCATAGCCGCCTTTTTCCGGTTCATCGCCGAATTTTGGGCCTTCGTCCCAATCAATGCCCAGCCACTTGAATCCCTCGCACATGGCGGCGACAAACTGCTCATCCGTGCGTTCGGCGTCAGTGTCTTCCAGGCGAAGGATAAATGCGCCCCCCTGGCTTCGCGCAAAAAGCCAGTTATACAGGGCCGTCTTCGCGGTGCCGATATGCAAGAAACCTGAAGGCGAAGGCGCTATGCGACAACGTATTTCATTCTCACCCATAGGATAACTTTATTTTCCTTTCTTTTCTTTTTGTTGGCATCAGCAATCCCGCCGGATTTGGTCTCGAGTTTCGGCAACAGTTTAGCCGAATGGCGAAAGATCATGATAGCCGCATAACCTTTGTCGTTGCGCCATTGCGAGAAAGGCGGCCGCCCGCCGAAGCAATCCGGGGTTAAGAGATTGCTTCATTCGCGGCGCTCCTTCGCAATGACGCGGCTTTATGTCTGGCATTTACGCCGGACGTCTGAAATGTTATGAGTTTCGGCCACCGCGCTTGCTCCATTTTTAGCCCATTGCTCCCAGCAGTACCAACGGGTCGGACCAAAGATAAGACCATGTGGTACACACGGGAAACTCTGTGGGATAACGCACAAACGAGACGTGACCGTCCATATACAAGACATTGCCGCCGCCGGGCACATGGTTGAAGATGGTGGAATCCTCATACACAATGCTTCCGCCGACCATGTCATGCATGATTGCGAGACTGCTTTGCGCCACCGCGCCGGCGCCCGGATTGTTAATGTCTGTTATAAAAAAGCGCTCGACCCCTTCCCGAAGCCGATACACGGTCTTCGGCCCCAACTCTTCATGTTCGAAATTCAGGTCCTTTTCCCACAGGGTCATGTCATGCACCGTACACATCTCTATCAGTGTTGTGGCAATGACGGTTATGGCGGCGCCGGAAGCCCACTGAGCCGTGTCTTCCAACTCAAGGGTATTGATGTAATTTTGATAAGGGTCGCGCAAGTACATTTCCGGTTGAATGCCCCAGCCATAGTAGTTGTAGGAGAGATTGTAAATCTTGCACGGGGCAATGGGTTTGTCCGGATCGTTTTCAAAAAATTCGCTTCCCTCCCTGAATTCACCCTCGTTCAACACTTTATAGATGTCGGGGTCGGAAGGACACAAAAGGATAGCGATATCATTGAGGTATTCCGGATAGACGGCGGGTCCGTCCGGGACAAACAATACGGGCAGCTGATTTATGGACAAATCCCTGCAATCCGTCCCTCTCTTGCGCCGAAGCGGGGGAAACTTTTCGCCCGGCGATTCGCTGGAATACATCTTGAAAATCAGCCCCATTTGCTTGAGATTATTGGCGCAGGAAGCCCTTCTTGCCGCCTCGCGGGCGCGGGCAAGGGCCGGTAATAATATGGCGGCCAGGATGCCGATAATGGCAATGACCACGAGTAGTTCAATCAATGTAAAACCGCGTTTTCGGGTAAACATAGTACTTCTCCTTCTGGTAGAAAATTGCGTACGGCAACCACACCGTGAGATTCGGCGATGAATCTGGGAACTGAACCAGGCGTGCGCTGTTGGACTAAACGGCTTCGCCGTGAGTGAAGATGTCGAATTTACAGGTGAGCGCCGCCGCCGTCATTGCGAGGTACGAAGCAATCTGGAGTATGCGAA
>DSBB01000379.1 GCA_011046175.1 Candidatus Hydrogenedentota bacterium
GGAACTTATGAAAAATCTGTCTGGAAAACTGGCGGTGATTACGGGGGCGGGCGGCGGCATCGGCCGCGCCGCGGCGCTGGCGCTGGCGAACGAGGGCGCTGAACTCGCCGTGTGCGACATTGCCCCCGCCGCTTTGGACAACCTGAAGACAGCGCTGGGCGCGCGCGGAGAAAACATCATTGCCTGCGCGGTGGATGTGTCGGACCGCGACGCTGTGGCGCATTTTGCGCGGGAGGTCTGCGAGCGACGGCGCGCGCCTGACATACTTGTGAACAGCGCAGGCGTTTATATTTCGGGAACCATACTCGATCTGACGCCGGACGACTGGACGTGGGCGCTTTCGGTAAACCTGTTCGGGGTGATCCACGCCTGCCATTATTTTTTGCCGCCCATGATCGCGCGCGGCGGCGGCGGGAACATTGTCAACCTCGTGTCCATGTACGGATACTGGCCCAGCCCCGGGGTGGCCGGCTATCTGACCTCCAAATTCGGCGTCTTCGGTTTTTCCGAAGCGCTCCGCGAAGACCTGCGCGCGCACAACATCAGCGTCTCCACCGTATGCCCGGGCATGATCAACACCGGCATCGTCCGCAACATGCGCATCCGCAACGCGCCCGGGCGCGAGGACGCCGTGAGAGCGGCGTTGCAAAACGCCTACACGCGAAGGAATTACGGCCCCGAACCGGTCGCGGCGGCCATTGTCGGCGCGGTAAAACGGAACAAAAAGCTTGTTCTGGTTTCGCCGGAAGCGCGCATCATGTATTTTCTCGAACGCTTTTTCCCCGCCCTGAGCCGCGTCATAGCGCGCCGCGCCGCCAAACGCATGTTTTCGCCGTGACACAGGGGCCTTGTAAAACAACAAGGACGGCGGGCGCTGATGCAACTGCGGCCTGCGCCGGATTTCGCTTTCACGTTTTATTCGACATTTGCGCCCCTATTTCGTATAATAGGTGATCCTGTTTTTAAGTTCAGGGTCAACAACGGGATATGAGTCCTGGTATATGGGAGAACCAAGGTATGCCGAGAAAAGGGCGGGCAATACTTAGTTGTCATGATAAAACCGGCGTTGTGGAACTGGCGCAATTGCTGGCGGAGTATGATGTGGAAATCATAAGCACGTCGGGCACCCTCGCCCTGCTTCAGGAAGCGGGCGTTCCGGCGGTCAGCATAGCGGATTTCACAGGCATTCCCGAACTGATGGGCGGGCGCGTCAAGTCGCTGCATCCCAAGGTTCACGCGGGTTTGCTGGGCATTCGCGACAGCAAACTTCATCAGGAGCAGATGCAGGCGCACGAGTTTCCATGGATTGACATGGTTGTGGTGAACCTGCAGCCGGTGAAGGAATTGATGGAGCGTCCCGGCATCAGTCCGGACGAGGTGGTCGAGCAAATAGATATCGGCGGCGCGGCCATGATGCGGTCGGCGGCGAAGAATTTCCGCTACGTCACGGTGGTGGTGAATCCCCAGTGGTATGCGCGCATCAGGCATGAACTGCACGCCCATGACGGCGCCACCTCGTATGATACGCGCTTTGCGCTGGCGCGGGAAGCCTATGAATGCGTGGCGGCTTATGACGCCGCCATTGCGGCATATCTCAAGGAACATGAGCCGAAACCGGCGTAAGTGAAGCCGATTTGACATAGGAGCAGGACAGGAAAGAACGGCTGTTCGGGCGTGTTGTCCGTCCGGCGCGCCTATGCCTCCCGTGACAAAAACCGCAATCGCCACAGGACATATTGGGGTGTCCTGCGCATGTAAGGATAGTAACGCCATGAATGTGCTTGTAATCGGAAGCGGCGGCCGCGAACACGCGCTGGCGTGGAAAATCGCGCAAAGCCCGCTTGTGGAGAAAGTGTACGGCGCGCCGGGCAATCCCGGCATTGACAACCTTGAAAAAGGCATCTGCGTAAGCGTGGCTGCGGACGATTTCGACATGCTCGCCGCCTACATTGACGCGCAGAATATCGGATTGACGGTGGTGGGGCCGGAAGACCCGCTGGCAAAGGGCGTCGTGGACGCATTGTCCGCGCAGGGCATGCGCGTGTTCGGTCCGACCGCGGCGGCGGCGCAGCTGGAAGCGAGTAAGAGCTTCGCCAAGGATTTCATGACGCGCCACACTATCCCGACGGCGGATTACGGCGTATTCGATGACGCCGACGAGGCGGTTGCCTACCTGCGCAAAGTCGGCGCGCCCGTGGTGATCAAGGCGGACGGACTGGCGGCGGGCAAGGGGGTTACCGTGGCCGGGGACCTGCCCCAGGCGGAGGCGGCCGTGCGCGCCGCAATGGAAAATCATGTCTTTGGCGACGCCGGCAACCGCGTGGTGATTGAGGAGCGCCTCGTCGGCGAGGAAGCGTCCATACTCGCTTTCTGCGACGGAACCACGTTCATGCCGCTTGCGTCCAGCCAGGACCACAAGCCGGCTTATGACAATGACAAAGGCCCGAATACGGGCGGCATGGGCGCCTATTCGCCCGCGCCCGTGGTGACGAAACCGGTGATGGAGCAAATCAGCCGCGACATACTCGCGCCGTGCGTCGCGGGCATGGCAAAAGAAGGCATGCCCTACAAGGGCATCCTTTACGCAGGATTAATCGTTACCGACGACGGGCCGAAGGTGATCGAGTTTAACGCGCGCTTCGGCGATCCGGAAACCCAGGCCATTCTGCCGCGCATGACCACCGACATTGTGCCCCTTTTTCTCGCCTGCTGCGACGGCAAGCTGGAACAACAGAAAATCGAATACAGCGACTGGCCGTGCGTAACCGTGGTGATGGCAAGCGGCGGCTATCCGGGCGCCTATAAAAAAGGCATGCCCATCGAAGGCATTGACGCCGCCGAGGCGCTCGGAGACGTGGTGGTGTTTCAGGCGGGCGTGAAGCAGGAGCGGGGCGATTTGTACACCGCGGGCGGACGGGTGCTCAATGTGACCGCCATGGCCCCCGATCTGCCCGCCGCCATTGAAAAAGCCTACGAGGCCGTAAAACGCATCCATTTTGACGGCGCCCATTACCGCACCGACATCGGTGAAAAGGCGTTGCGGCGCGGCTGATCCGGAACCGCCGTCTCGGGGAAAGTCCCATGCGCATGGAACGGACCGGAACAGGCGCTTAACACCGGTTGGCTGGCAATTTTTTGTCAGTTTGCCGCATGTCGTTCATACAATAGTGTTTGTTAGCATAAAGAGTGCAAGGGTTACCTTTTGCGGCTGCGCCGCAGGCGCCACTTCTTCCGGGCGAAGTCCCGGACGAAGCGTGAACAACATACAAAGAGAATAGTCAAATCTGGGTTGCGGGCAAAGCCCGTTTTAGAAAGGATACGGGGGAACGGGCGCGTCCGGCGGCACGGTGGCCGCCATGAGTTTCGCGATTTTGTCGGGCGACAAGGCGGCGGGCCTGCCGAGAAGATGGGCAAGGTAAAGGGTTTGCGCGGCGGACTCGAGACGTTCCATTTTCATGTAAGCGTCTTGCAAATCCGCGCCGACAACAATGGCGCCGTGACGGTCAAGCAGCAGAGCGTCGAACCGTTTGATAAGCGCGCGTATCGCGTCCGCCCCCTCCGCGCTGCCGGGGGTGGCGTAGGGCGCGCGGGGCAATGCGACAAGGCTCATGATCAGTTCCGGCAGCACCGGCGGCGTCGTGTCTATGTCCATGAGCGTCAGCGTGGTGGCGTAGGTTGGGTGCGCGTGAATCACCGCCTGCATTTCGGGGCGTTCCTCATAGGCCGCGAGATGCGTGAAGAACTCGGAGGTCACCCTGCGTTCGCCTGCAAGCCTGTTGCCTTTACTGTCCGCAACCACAATATCCACGGGGCGCATATGCCCCTTGGACATGCCGCTGGGCGTGCATAAAAACCGTGACGCGTCCAAGCGGACGCTGATATTGCCGTCGGCGGCGGCGACGAAACCGCGCGCATGCAGACGGCGGCCTATCTCGCATATCCAGTGGCGCAGCTGTGTTTCATGCGTCTGCATGGGGCGTCTCCTCGCGACTGCTTTCCGGCGCATCCTCGCGCCGTCCGACAGACGCGGCGCGTTTCTTTCCGTTTAACGCGACGTACCACACGGCAAACGTAATGATGAAACAGACGCCCAGATGAAGCGATACGGCGCGTCCGTGGCTTTTCATGGCGGGGCCCCTTCGCGCCACCGCCCACCACGATTCGTAGAGGCGCGCCGTTCTGGTCGCTTCCTGAACAATGTTGCCGTCGCCATCGCGCACCGTCACCGTCTGCGACATGAGCGATATCCATGACGTGGCGACGAGGATTATGGCGAGGTTCAACAGAAACCGCCAGGAGAACAACACGTTGCGCGTATTTTTAAGCAATTTGTTCATTGTCGCAGGATGGCCTCGGGCAAGGACGCGTTTCAAGGGCGCCCGTGCGCAGTTCGCAAGTGGCAATTCAATACACCGCCCGGCACCAGTGGCGGTAGTTTGGATTCTTGCCCTGAACCACGTCAAAATACACGGACTGCAATTGTTTGGTGATTGGGCCGGGCGTGCCGCCGTTTATGACGCGGCGGTCCACGGAACGCACCGGCGCCACCTGCGCGCCTGTGCCGCAGAAAAACAGTTCGTCGCTCACATACAGTTCCGAGCGTCCGATATTGCGTTCGATCACTTCAAGGCCAAGCGCTTCCCGCGCCAGTTGCATGATTGTGTTGCGGGTGATGCCCACGAGTATGTCGGCGTTGGGCGGCGAGGTGATGACTTTATTGTTTTGCACTAGGAAAAGGTTCATGGCGCTTCCCTCGGCGACCGTGCCGTCTTCACGCAAAAATACGGCTTCATGGAAACCGGCTTGTTTTGCTTCGGAAGCGGCCAATGACGAATTGATGTAGCTGCCGGTGGATTTGACGCGGCTGGGTATGGCATTGTCGGAAAGACGCCGCCACGAGGACACCGCCACATCAAGGCCGGATTCGATGTCGCAGTAATCGCCCAGTTTGATGATGTAGCAGCAGAGCCGCGATTCAACGCCCTTTACAGTGGGTCCCAGCGAGTGTTCGCTCTTGTAAATGATGGGTCGGATATACACGCCTTCCCTGAAACCGCTGCGGCGTATCACCTCGAGGCAAATCTCCTCGATAGCCGCCTGGTCCTCGGGAATGTCCATGCAAAGTATGCGGCAGTTGCGCATCATGCGATCAACGTGTTCGGGCAGTTTGAACACCAGCACGTTGTCCTCTTCGGCATTGTAGTAACCGCGAATGCCCTCGAACAGGCCCGTGCCGTAATTGAAGGCGTGGGTCATGATGCTGATTTTTGCGTCTTCAATCGGAACATACCCGCCATTGAAATAGGCAATGGGGCCGGGAATCATCGCTGCCATAGTCATATCTCCTGAATACGTAACGGATGAATGCGTAGTATCGCCATTTTTGGGGGGGCAATGCAACTTGTTGGCGCTGCTTGTTTGCATCAGCGGTTCAAACAACGCGCGATTTCAAGAGCGCTTTGAAAAACCGCGGCCCAGAAGTTCAGACTATGTTCCATGTATAAGAGGAGCCGCGTTATGTTTTTGCGCCTTCGCTTGGACAACGACTTTCATTTTTCGCAACAAATCGCATTATAGATTGTACTTGTAAATTGCTCCGGAATCTGTTACAATGTTTCTGTTCGCAGAGAAGCGGAAGCGGAGGCGTCGGTTTTTCCGGCATTTCTGCGCGCGCAGGCCGAGGCGTTGCGGCAATATAAAGAGGACAGGAGAATGATCAGGAACGTGATTTGCAGAGCATCTTTTGAGAATGGGGGGGAACCATGATTCAAACCTCCGTTCTCGCGCTTGCCATAGCGCTGCAGATCACCGCGGGCTTGTTGTCCGTGCGGTTGTTCTGGCGCGAGGGACGGCGGCGCGCATGGACGCTTGTCGCGTTAATCTTCATGGTCATCGGGATGCGTCGCAGTCTTATTGTCCTTACCGGGCTTCAGGAAGGCATTTACGCGCCGGAACAGGAATTCACCGAGCTGCTCACGCTGATGGTATTGTCGGGCTTTCTGCTGTTCGGCGTTTTCGCGATGAACTATTCCATCAAATCGTTGGAGAACACCAACCGCGCCCTGCGCGAGAGCGAGTTCACCTTTCGCACCATGGTGGAAAATCTTCCCGGCGCCGTTTACCGATGCAACGCCGACGGCGATCGCGCCATGTTGTACGTCAGCGACGGCATCGAGGCGCTGACAGGGCATCCCGCCGAAGAGTTCATTCACAATAAGACGCGCAGCTTCGGCAGCATCGTCCACGAAAAAGATTTGTCCACATGGTATTCTCGCCAAAAAAGCGTCACCGACAAACGACCCTATGAAATACGATACCGGCTGCGGCACGCCAACGGCAATATTGTTTGCGTGCAGGACAAGGGGCGCGCGGCGTTTGACCACAAGGGGCGGCTGTTGTGGCTCAGCGGATTTATCTGGGACATAACGGACACCGTGGAAGCGGAAGCCAAGCAGTTGTCCCTTGAACGGCAGGTGCAACATGCGCAGAAGCTGAAAAGTTTGGGCGTATTGTCCGGCGGCGTCGCCCATGATTTTAACAACCTGCTCATGGCCATCCTGGGTCACGCCGAACTGGCGATGCTTGTGATCAGGCCCTCGGCGCCCGCCTACGAGAACATCTGGCAGATTCAACGCGCATCACAACGGGCCGCCGACCTGTGCAAGCAGTTGCTGGCGTATTCGGGGCGCGGCGCCTTCGAGATAAAAAAGATTCGGCTTCATGAACTTGTAACGGAAATGCTGGATTTGTTGAAAACCTCGGTTTCGAAAAAAGTCGCGCTGGACATTAAACTGTCGAACGACCTTCCCGTCGTTTCCGGCGACCCGTCGCAGCTTACGCAAGTAATGATGAACCTGATCATCAACGCCTCGGAAGCGATTGGCGACAAAAAGGGAACCATAACCGTGACGGGCAGCGTCTTGTCAAGCGCCGAAGATATACCCAGCGCCGCCTATAAGTCTGACGATATGCCCGCCGGTCGGTATGTGTGCGTCAGGATAACCGACACCGGCTGCGGCATGAGCGAAGAGACAATGGGGCGCATTTTCGAGCCGTTTTTCACCACCAAAC
>DSBB01000548.1 GCA_011046175.1 Candidatus Hydrogenedentota bacterium
GAAGCAACTCTTTCATTCTTTCGATGCGCTGGCGAATGGAACGAACATGCCTGCGTTGCCTCCGGTTGGTGCGGCGATCACTTGCAAGGCATCCGTCTTTTTCAAAGAGCAGCGTGCCGCATCCTTTGAAAACTATCGGCGTGGAAACTTCGTTCACCGCCCAGCCGATGGATTTGTGGCCTATGTCCAAGTGAATTCCCAACATAATGCCGTCCGATGCCTTGTTCATGGTTTTGTCTGATGGGTCTGATGTTTTTTTTGTCATTTGCCCTCTCCTTGTGTTAAAATTCGTTCGGAACCAAGACAAAGTAAGTTAACGCAAAGCGTATCTACTGAATGTAAGGCGTTTCATTGACACGCAATTCACATGGGCTTTAAAAGCGTTGACAAAGTCTTAACAGGACGGTGATTTGCCAAATTGCCGTCCTGTTTTTTATTCGTCGAAATAGAAAATAAAGAAAGGTCGGAACCAAGGACGACATAGTCCCGCTTCCTTTGATCGCTCGTTTGGAACAAAATCTCATTCTCTACTCATTTCAGAGCGTAAGCGTGCGAGGTCTTTGCTTCTGCCGCAAAAATATCCAGACGCCGCAAGGATGTCTTAAAGATGCCCGCCGTGTTCTTCTGCAAAATCTTCGAGCGCCTCCTCAACCATAATCTTGTGGTCCCGTTCGTATCGCTCGCGGTCGGCCTGTCGCCGGAATATGTTGCGTCTTTCGCGATCCACCGGCGATGGATTGGATAAGTCGCGCCTGTCTATGCCGCTGCGCCTGTCCACCTGCCAATTCCCGGCGCGATCCTTGTAATAACCCGGACGTACTTCCTCACTCATTTGCGCTTCCTTTCTTGTATTGTCAGCTTGTGATCCACGGACACGCGAAAGATACGCTTTATCTTTTTCCCATAAATTCTACTTAGTGTACAAATTCACTTCTGATTAGCAAACCGTTTCTTGTATACTATCATTATGCTTGATTCCTTTGCTTAAATCCACTTTTTCAAACAACCTGATCAGGAGACGTTATGGCAGAACAAATTAAAGCCACCAACATAACATGGCATCACGAAACAGTAACCCGGGCGGACAGGGAAAAGAACAACGGGCATGGCGCGGCGGTATTGTGGTTTACGGGGCTTTCCGCTTCCGGAAAATCCACCATCGCGCAAGCCGTGCAGGCGGTCCTGTTTGAGCATGGTTGTCAGACCTACGTGTTGGATGGGGACAACATTCGTCACGGGCTGAACAAGGACCTTGGCTTTTCCCCTGAAGACCGGGAGGAAAACATACGCCGTATCGGCGAAGTGGCAGCGTTGTTTCTCGACGCGGGCATGATCGTAAGCACGGCATTCATATCACCCTACCGCGCTGACCGCGACAAGGCGCGTTCCTTGTGTGGCGACCGCTTTTTTGAGATATTTGTGGATTGCCCCATTGATGTATGCGAAAGCCGCGACCCGAAGGGATTATATCAAAAAGCGCGGGACGGCAAGATTCCCGAATTCACCGGGATTAGCGCACCCTATGAACCGCCTGAAAATGCGGAATTGATAATAAACGCCGCCGAGAACACCGTTGAAGAATGTGTGGGAAAGGTCATTGCATATTTGCAGAAAAGAGGCGTGCTGACGACAGGATAGGCAGACGCGGGACGCGACACTTTTCTGATTGCCCTAAAGGCACGCACCCTAAAGACACGCGCCCATCACCGGTATTGTTTCCCATACTATCCTGAAAAGATGTTTTTTTGATGTTCGCATCTCTTCTGTGTATCATGTTTTCGTATTATTACGGATTCTGTCCTGAGTCAAAATAATAAACACGATTCACAGGAGCGTAATCATGTCAGAAATTGTGTTGGGAACGGGGCAAAAACAGACGCTTAGAAACATTTTGCGGTTGATTGAAGCGGTCATTATGAAACGGGAGGGCCATCCCCGGCGCATACGTTTATGGACTGATGATGTAAAGATTGAAGTAAGCCGCCCGGAATTCAAGGGGGATTTCGAGCATTATGACATCCGTTTTCCAAAAGACATTACGGACGAGGAAGCGCTCCGAGAATGTGTAGCCAATTATGCCGAAGAACTGACGCTTGAAGAGGATGACTTTGGTTGGCAGATTGTCGCGCCGCCGCCCGATGTTGAGTTCACCCCGAAGGTGCTCGAGGCGCTGAACAAATTCAGCATGGTGGCGCATCTGCCCGAAGTGTGGCGGGCCGAAGGGTTTGATTTCCGCCTTGAAAAGATAAACATTGAGATGTTATTTCACGCCATGGTGCAGTATCGCGCCAGTGATATCCATCTTTCGGCGGGCTTGAGTCCCGTTTTTCGCATAGATAATGATACGCGTTTTTCGGAAATGATGGCGCCCCTATCGAGCGCCCAAATTAGTGAGCTGATTCACCGCATAGCGCCGATTGGCTTTTATGAAGAGTTCGAAAATTATAAACAGACCAGTTTCAGCTATCATCAGGCCGGCGTGGGCTACGCGCGCGTGTCCGCGTTCATGAAAAATGGGACTCCCCACTGCACATTTCGGTATCTTCCCGAAAAAATCCCCTCATTTGAAGACCTTAACATTCCCCGCGAGCAACTGCAATCGTTGGCGGAAACGCCCCGCGGCCTGATCCTTATAACCGGGATGACCGGCAGCGGCAAAACCACTACGCTGGCCTCTCTTGTGGATTGGATCAACACCCATCGTGCCATTCATATCCTGACCATCGAAAATCCGATAGAATTTATCCATGCAAATAAAAAGGGGATTATATCACAGCGCAGCATAGGCCAGGATGTGGGCTCATTCGGTGAAGCCGTCACCGGCGCGCTGCGTCACGACCCAGATGTAATCCAAATCGGTGAAATGCGCGATCCGGACACCATACGCGCCGCCATCAATGCCGCCGCCACAGGACATTTGGTGTTAAGCACCATGCACTCGAACACGTCGTATGAAGTAATTAACCGCATCGTCAGTTTCTTTGATCCTTCCGAGCGCGACCTTGTGCGTTTGCAGCTGCGTGATTGCCTCAAGGGTGTTTTATGCCAGCGGCTGGTGCCCAGAAAAGGCGGCGGACGCATACCTGCGATTGAGTTTCTTTTCAACGATATAAAACCCATCAACGACGCCATCATGAAGGGCGACACCGACATGATTCGCATCGGAATGCAACAAACCGTGTCGCATTCCATGTTGTTCGAGCATTATCTTTTCAAGATGTTCAAGAACGACCTGATTGACTTGGAACACGCCCGGGAAACCGCCACGGATGTAAGCGTTTTTGACCAGTTGCACATGGGCACGTATGCCGTGCCTCGGTTGGACAGCCTCAAGGGCGGCTGATTCTTCATTGCCATATCTGTTAGAATGACCCAAACGATACGGCAGACGCGACAACGAGGCGTTGCGCCGAAAGCGAATACGGCGCAGGAATCAACACGCACCTCCCTCATTTCTGCCGCACCAATCTTATGCAAGAAAGGACAGCAGCAATAATCAATGAAGAATCAATATGTCAACATGCTCCAAGAAGGCGATCCGTTGAACGACTATTTTGTGGCCGCGCGCAAAGACTTGCGCGTGAAACAGGACGGCGGCAAATTTCTCGGGATGGTGTTCAAGGACAAGACGGGGGAAATTGGCGCCGTGTTGTGGAACAACGCCGCTGATGTCGCCAAACTTTTTGACGTGGGCGATGTCGTGCATGTGCGCGGCGTCATATCCAACTATCAGGGACGTTTGCAGGTTCGCGTCGAGCAAGTGCTGCCGCTCAAGGAGTCCGATTACAGTTTGGATGATTTGATCAACAAACCCTCCAATGCAGCGGCCATTGAAACGGAATTCGGCAAATTATTGGGTTCCGTAAAGAATGCGCACTGCCGTTTATTGATAGACGCTTTTTGGAATGACGCCTCATTCAAAAAAGAGTTTGTCAAGGCGTCGGCGGGAAAAAAATGGCATCACGAATACAGCGGCGGTCTTCTTTACCATTGTTACGAAATGGCGCAAATTATTGAGAGCGTATGCGGCCTTTATCCGGAATTAAATCGTGACGTGCTCCTTACCGCCGTGTTCCTGCACGACATCGGCAAGATATCCGAAATGAACCATGACTTGGCGGTGGACTATACCAACGAAGGCAAACTGCTCGGCCATCTTCACATCGGCGCAAGCATGGTGCAACAAAAGATGGATGCGATCGCTGATTTTCCTGAACGATTGCGCCTTGAACTGCTGCACTGCATTCTCTCCCATCACGGCGAACTCATCAACGGGTCGCCTGTAACCCCGCGCACCATCGAAGCGATTGTGTTGCATCATGTGGATAATCTTGACGCGCAGACGGCCGCCTTCTCGCGCATCATCCGTGAAACCCGCGAAAAAGGCCAGGAATGGTCGGAGTATCTGCCGCTCATAGACCGTGTCATTTGGGCGAAGTAGTTTTCTTTCAGAAGTACACCACAGTGGACAGGTAGAGCGTGTGCTGGCGCACATCGGCGTCGGTGCCGGAGAAGCCGAAGGTGTCGCGGCGCACACCGCTGCCCCAGCGATATACATAGGCAAGGTCAAGGTTTACCCGATCCTTGATGAGCACCCCCGCGCCGAGGGATATGCCATAGTAGTCGTCCGGCTTGCCGTTGCCCCGCCCAAGACCAAAGAACCTGTCCGAGCGGTTGGTGGCGGGTTCCGGATCATAAAAAACGCCTGCGCGCACGCTGGGCAGTATGTTTTGGAAGGCTTTCTTGTCGTTGACAAACACGTACTCCGCGCCCACGCGCACCGTATACACAGGGTCAATATCGTGCTGGTCAGGAGGCAAACCGGAAACGCCCGACACGCGCCGCCGGTTGATTTGGCGATTGCGAGGGTCATGAATAAGGAACTGATCCCATTCGCGCCGGGTAACGTCCATGGAGATGGTAAGTTTGTCATTGGGGAAGCGATACGCGACACCGACGCCGACGGCGCTGGGGAACACTATCTCCTGGCGTCTTCTGTCAGTGGTGAAGCCGGAACCTGAACCGCCCCAGATGCGAACGCGTCTTTCGTAATTGACATCGGCGGAAAACTTGGTGTGATAGACCATGCCGAATTGAAGACGGTCCGTGGCGCGATACAACGCGCCTATGGTGGCGTTTATTCCCCGGAATCCGGTGTATTTTTCCTTCATGGAAAAACGCACCCACGACCAAGGCTGCATCACGCCGTTGATGTGAAACTTTCTGCGTTCATCCAGCCGTATCTCCCATTCATTCTCCGGGAGAAGCGATTCATCCCAGATATTCAAAACCATACCCAGGCTAAGCCGCTGGGTGAGTTCAAAACCGAACGCGGGAGACAACGAACTGAGTTGCCCTCGTTGACGGTATTTTATATTGCTTGAAATGCCCGCGATATTGCCGCCGGTAAGTCCGAGCATGTCACGATACCTGAAGTCGAGATTTCGATCAAAATCATACTGTCGTTGATAATTCAGACTTACAACCAGATTGCGGCCCGCAATGGTGCGGCGAATGGGATAAACGGCGCTGGCATAATTGAAGCCGTTGAAATTCGCATCATAACTCCCGCCGATTTCCGGATGTGACCATGAGGAGAATTTTTCCGTGTTCCACTTGAAATCATAAACAAGCGAGAGTTCAGGGCGCTCGAGTTGAGTCAATCCGCCCGGATTCCATGACGCGGCGGTGGCGTCGTCGGCAATTGCGATAAATGCGCCGCCCATGCCAAGCGCGCGGGCGCCGCTCCCCACAACGTTGGGTGACGACATGATATCCACTGATTGCGCCTGCGCGATGGAAGCGACAGTCGCCAGCGCCGCCACGCCTATGCTACATCGTAATAGCAGCCATGCCTTGCTCAAGTTGAATGTCCTCCGTCAAAATATCCGTGGGGCGCGCGCGACTGTTGTTGTCGGAGATGTCTTCAAGACGCGCGCGTCCGACTTCTGTGATAAACGGCCCAAAGTACTCTCCCAATACCTCGTCATATTCAGCCGGTTCTTCATGGACAATAAGCGCGTACGCGCCGGGTTGCAGTCCATCGTCCCGGGTCCAATCAAAATACAATTCCTTGTTGCCGCCTCGCTCGCGAACAGCAAGCAATTCGCCTGACAACCGGGGATATAGCGTCTCAAGCTGCGTTGCCAACGCTTCCCCGGCGGCCTTGAACCCCGCGGCGTCCGTCTCTTTTGCGTATCCGTCAATAATGGCAACCACATCACTCGTTTCACTGCTGACAATCCGAACTTTCGCCTCGACCCCGTCGCCGTGATTAAATACGTCGCCGATGAGTAAGACGTGCGCGGGCGTAACGCGGCCAATCTGAATGGCTTCCACCGGATTGGCAAGCGCGGCGGCAAGTTCCTGTTCCGTCAGCACCGCTTGAAGCTGCACACGGTCAAGCGTGCGGAACCGTTTTCGCGCGAGCAACCGCTCCTCAAGGGCCAGTCGCATCCGCTCTGACAACGCCGCGTCCGCATCGTGCCCTTCAAACGCCAGTACGGCGACCGGCATGCGCGATTCAAGGGTGTTAATGGTGATTGGACGCAATTCGACGTCAACAGATTCCTCCAAAGTATGGCCGTCCTTGTCTTGGGCGCGAACGGCAACTTTCATCCGACCGCCCTCTTCAAGAATTTTTTCGTCCTCAATGGGGATACGTCGGCTGAACACTTCCCTGGGCGCGCCCGTAATTTGCTCAAAGGGCTGATCATTGATGACCAGTTCTGCGAGTCCGGAGGCTATGTTTACCTCACCCGAAACGCGCACGGCCCGATTATGCCGGTTGGGTCTGTCGGAGCGCGGTGACTTCAATACAATCTTATCGGCGCTTTCCGGCACATCCGGCAAAGACGCTTGGCCGCCTTCCTGAGCAAGCTTAAGAAGTGAAGGCGCCCGCTGCTGCAGCAGCCATATATGCGCGGCAACATCCCGCGCCTGGCCATGATAAACCATGACCTGGCTGTGCGTTTCATTGCCGGCCAAATCCAGCGCCGTTACACTAATGCGATTCTCGCAAGGTTCAAGAGCCACATAGGCAC
>DSBB01000243.1 GCA_011046175.1 Candidatus Hydrogenedentota bacterium
GGATTACGGGGCTGCCTGTGTGCTTTGAGTACGACGGCGAACAGTCCACGCTGGGGTTGGGCCATTCCATGCCGCACCTGCTCGCCCTTGGCCGTTACGCCGCCCGCGCCGGCGCAGGTCTCAAGGTCGCCAACTATTCCTACTATAAGGAACTACCCTCGGAAAAGCCCGTGTTGGAAGCGTTGGTTGCGCAGTGGCGCGCGCCCATGCCCCGCGCGTCATTTGTGCCCCACCACGCCAACAACCGGGAGCAAACGGCGCTGCTCTTTTTTTCCAAATGGACCAACTACAGTTACCGCGAACCTGAAGGACAGCATGGTTTCGGCTGGGTGCATGGCGCGCAGTTTGGCGTGTACAAACTGTTTCAAGATTTGGGCATCCCCACACGCATCATCTGTGAAGACAACCTCGACGAAGACCTGAGCGGTTACCGCGCCCTTGTCATGGCGTTATCGCCCCCGGCGCTTATGCCGCAATCGGCGCAAAAGAAACTGGCGCGACTGACCCTACCGCGCATTGCAGACTATGAGGACATCCCGCCGCTGCGCGGCGACGATGCGCCGCAACAGGCCGAAGGGATTGCCACCGTGCAGGTAGTCACGCCGGAAGCGCCCATCGGTATTGCCGACCTGACGCATCTCGCAGGATACGAGTATGCGCTGCAAGCGGGTGAAAAAATGTTGGCTGCGCACCGCCCCGGCCGTGTCGTACTGGGGTACCCCATCGGTCTCCTCTATCAAAACGACCCCAACGGCTACACCCATCAGGGTATTATGCTTTGGGCGCTGCAACAAGCCTTGATATCTGAAAATTGAACGGTAAGGCGCCGTATCTCTACCATATCGGACAGTACTTTCAATTTGATTCATTCGCGTACTGTCGGGCATTGTCGGACTGTGTCGGACGGTTTTGTGCCGATATTTCATCATTTGCGGGAAAGACGAAAACCTGCATGAATGGCCGTGTTTGCGGAATCAAGACAACCGCGCCGCCGGAGAATGTGATGCGTAACTATCCAATAAGGCTCCTGCTGTTCTGCGTTGCCGCAGGCATAATGTCCATGCAGTCCATTGCGGCGGAGAACCAGCGCACGCAATACCTCGATGAACTGGCTCCAGCCTTCGCGCACACCCAGGGTTGGGGCAACCTTGGCGTGAATACGGCCGCCTACGCCACCGGTATGACACCCATGGCCCTGCGCATTGCCGACAAGGAATACGAGCGCGGCGTGGGACATCACGCGCCGGGTGAAATTGTGTTGCCGTTGAACGGCAACTACCTGTCCTTCACCGCCGAGGTGGGGGTGCAGTGGCAGGCGGGCAATCTCGGCAGCGTGGTGTTCGAGGTGTGGGTGGACGGCGAGAAACGTTTCGAGCGCGGCGTCATGACCGACAGCGATGCGGCGATACCGGTTGAAGTTGATCTACGGGACGCGCAGGAACTGCGGCTTGTCGCGTCCGACGCGGGCGACGGCATCTCCTGCGACATGGCAAACTGGGCGGACGCGCTGTTGATCTATGACAGCTGTCTGCCAAGTATCGGCACGCCGGTGTTTTCCCTGAACGGCTTACCGCTCGAAGAACCGGTCGAGATGGAAGGAAATTACGCGCTCATCGGAGATGACAATGGGGCGCAGTTCGCTTTCAATCGCCATTTAGGAAGTTTTGTAGTAGCCTTAAACGAGGGGGACAGAGCGCATATTTCAATTCCGCTGACTAATGTCCTTTGCCCTTTTGAGGCGCAGGTGAACTGTGCTTGTGTTGGCAATCCCTTAATAACAGTAGCCTTGAAGTCGGGCGCCTTTTCATATGCCTTGGTTGGAAAACGGAAGAGCATTGCGTTAAACGTGAAAGGTAACGGGCAAACAAATGCCGATTTGCTTCAATTGTCGGTCACTGCCTTGACAGAAGGCGCATTTGTGCGCGTGCCCCGCTTCCTACTGAAAACGGGTGAGCGCATGATGGAAGCGGGCATTCTACCGCCGCAAGCGCCTACAACCACGCTTAACACCCCCAAAGATGTTGACGCCTTAACCTCATGGCGGCCATATTGGGATTTGGGAAGGGAATTGATTGTGTGGGATTGGCTCATGCAAGATGGAATCGGCGCAGGACAAACAAGAAACACATACAAATCAGCCACAATACTTACCTTCGAACGAATTAACGCCTTACTGACCGAATTTCATAAGATAGGAAGAACCGTACCGGATTATCTGGAGCATTGGCGACAAGAACGACACAAAAGGTATGCGAGGCTGCTTTTGTCAACGACAGATGACGATGCGCCGGAATGGGAACAATTGTGGTTTGAAGCGCATCAATTACGTCGAAATTTACTGTTCGCCAAAGAAAAACCGGGACGCATTCTATTTGTTAAACAAGCGCCCGGCGTATTCAGCCATCAGTTAACCCAATACTACGGGCGCTATGCGCGTCCAGGCGGCGGCTTGTTTGTTCTTGACCGATACGGCGACGTTACACGGACGCGGCAATTGGGGAAGGGCCTGCTGCCCGAAGGCAGTTACATGCATCCGGAAATTACCCATGACGGCAAGCGTATCTTGTTCTCTTTCTGTCCCACGGACGCACCGCCGGAGGACAGGTTTAACGGCGACTGGAGCCGCCACTACCATATATACGAAATGGACATTGAGGGCACCTATGTCCGCCAGTTAACGTATGGGGATTATGACGATTTTTCGCCCGCGGAACTGCCCAATGGTGAGATTATGTTCATTTCGACGCGGCGCGGCGGCTGGCACCGTTGCGGCGGTATCGGTTGTCCAGTGTATACGTTGACCCTCATGAATGGGCGCGGCGGCAACATACGCACCGTTTCCGATCATGAAACGCAGGAATGGGACCCGTCGGTGCTCAACGACGGACGTGTTATTTATACGCGGTGGGACTATGTTGACCGACACGCCATACACTACCAACAGCTGTGGACGGTACATCCGGACGGCACGGGTCCTGTGGCGTTTTACGGCAACCACACGTTGAATCCCGTTGGTGTGTGGGAAGCGCGCGCCGTGCCCGGTTCGCAAAAGGTGATGGCGACCGCCGCGCCGCACCATGGAATGACTGCCGGTTCCATCATTTTGATTGACCCGAATGTGGGCATTGACGGCCTCGAACCCATTACGCGCTTGACGCCCGACGCCCATTTCCCGGAAAGCGAAGATGTGTTGCTGCCCGCGTGGCGCAGCGCTGCCCCATGCGACCCGCCGGAACGCACGCCTGAAATGGAACGCTGGCCGATGCAATGCTACCGGAGCCCGTGGCCGCTTTCCGAAGATGTCTTCTTGGCGGCGTATAGTTTTGACCCGCTTATGGGCGAACCCAACCCGAACCTCGCCAACATGTTCGGCCTGTATCTGGTGGACGCGCATGGCAATAAGGAACTGCTCTATCGCGACCTGAACATATCAAATTTATGGCCGATACCGCTGCGTTCCCGCGAGCCCGCGCCAGCGTTGCCGTCCACGCTTCCCGACGGCGCGCCCGACATGGGAACCTATTATTTGCAGGATGTGTACCAGAGTTTACAGGAGTGGCCGGAGGACACCAGAATTACCGGTTTGCGTATTGTGCAGGTGTTGCCCAAGTCCACGCCGGTGGCGCACAATCCGCCGGTCGGCCTGGCGTTCGCGTCACCGGGCAAGCAGGTATTGGGCACGGTTCCGGTGGAAAAGGACGGCTCGGCCTATTTCCGCGTTCCCTCGGGGCTGCCTCTTTCTTTTCAGGCGCTTGACGCGACCGGTCAGGCAGTGCAAATCATGCGCAGCATAACCTACTTGCAGCCCGGGGAGAACATGTCATGCGTGGGTTGTCATGAGCCGCGTCAGGGCGCGCCCGTCGCGGCTGCCGAAAAAGCCCTCGCCCTGCGCCGTCCGCCGTCGGAGATCACGCCCGGCCCGGATGGATCGCGTCCCTTCAGTTATCCCATACTTGTGCAACCAGTGCTGGACAGACATTGCGTGCGCTGTCACAGCGGCGATGACGCCAAAGGTCCCGAAGGGCAGGAGCCCATACGGTTGACCGGCCAGATTGAAGGACAATTTACGGAATCGTACAATACTCTTGCCCCCCGAGTTGCCTTCGCCGCCTGGGGCAAGGGCAACTCGCTTGCCGACAATTCCGAGCCGATGACGCAACCGGGCTTCCTTGGCGCAAAAGGAAGCGGTCTCATGCATCATCTGCTTGCGGGGCATCAGGACGTTGAATTGGATGCGGACGATATGGAACGTTTAGTCACATGGATGGATACAAACGGGTTGTTTTACGGCACGTTCAATTTTGATGATCAGAAACGGCAGCAAGTAGGCGAAGCCATTGCCGGACCCGAAATTGAGTGATCCGCCCGATCGGTCGGATCGCCGCTATACACAACCCACGGAAAGGCGCATGAATGAAACATAATGAGCAATGGCTGCAAGCGGTTCTTGTGATTGTGGCAACCTTTGCCGCAGTCTCCTTCGCTGAAGACTGGCCGACCTATATGCACGACATGCAACGAAGCGGCGTTACGCCCATGACGCTGAATACGCCATTGTATCTGGAATGGAAGCATGTGCCCGGTCAGCCGCCGCGTCCGGCATGGCCTGAACCTGCTAAACAGGATTATTGGAATCAGGTACGCGAACTCAGCCCTGTAGTGGTATATGATCGCGCCTATCATGTTGTGTGCGTGGGCGACGCCGTTTACTACGGTTCCTCCGCCGATGATCAAGTATATTGTCTTGACGCCGCGACAGGCGTTTTACGGTGGCGCTTTTTCACAGAAGGGCCGGTGCGGCTTGCGCCAACGGTGGCGGATGGGCGCGTCTATTTCAGTTCCGATGACGGTTGCGCCTATTGTCTGGACGCGAAGACTGGCGCTCTCGTATGGAGATACTCGCCCGCCGAACTTGATCGGCGCCTGCCCGGCAACAGCCGTATTATTTCTTACGCCCCGGCGCGCACAGGTGTTGTGGTGGATGCCGGCGTCGCGTATTTCTTTTCCGGACTCTTTCCGCCCGCGCAGACGTATAAATGCGCCTTGGACGCCGCCACGGGGAACATTATTCACAGCAAGACGGTTGCGGGCGTTTCACCGCAAGGCTATTTGCTTGCTTCTTCAACAAGGCTCTTCGTGCCCACTGGCCGCACTGCGCCATTTATGTTTGAACGCGATACGTTGGCCAATCAGGGAGCGTTGCAGGGGCCGGGCGGCGCGTATGCGCTGCTGGTGGATGACGCCCTTGTCAGCGGAACTGGTGTGCGTGATGTAAACCGGTTGTACTACACCGCGCAAGAAACCCGCGAGCGCATCGCTTCGTTTCCCGGATTGCGGATGCTCGTGCATGAAGGCATTGCTTATTTACAGTCTCCGAATGAAGTTTCCGCGCTTGACAGGCGGCGCTATCTGGATTTTTCTGTTGAGATCAACCGGCGGACATCCGCGACCGAGGAATTGCGAAAACAATTGCGCGCGCTGGCTCGGGACGACGCGGATGAAAGAACACGGGTCGAGTCCGAAATAGCGTTGTTGAACGACCAAATTAAGACGCTTGAAGAAGAACGGGAGGGCTGCTATCTGTGGAAACGTCCCGCAGGCGATCCGTTTTCGATGATTCTGGCGGGCGACATACTTTTCATGGGCGGCCAGGACAGATTGTACGCCTTGCGCAAATCAAATGGTGAAGAATTGTGGCGTTACGATGTTGAAGGACGGATTTACGGTCTCGCCGCCGCGAACGGTCTGCTCTACGCCAGCTCCAGCACAGGCTACATTTATTGTTTCTCACAGGAATCGGCCGCATCCGGACGCGTCGCGGAAATGCCGAAAGGGATGGCGCCTTATGTCTCCAATGAACAAGAGCGAATTGCCCATGAAATCCTGAAAGACTCGGGCATCACCCAGGGATATTGCCTTGTGTCGGGTACGGACGCGGAACAGTTGGCCTATGCGCTTGCCATGAACAGCGCTCTCCGGGTCATCGTCGCGGAAGCGGATGAAGGCCGCGCCGCCGCCGCCCGCGCTGCGCTTGCCGACACCGGACTCTACGGAACGCGTATCGCCGTCCATCGTGTTAATGGCGCGTCTTTGCCGTATACCACCTATCTGGCCAATTTGATTGTTGCTTCTGACACATGCTCCGCCGCCCCGGAGGAGATTTATCGCGTATTGCGTCCTTACGGCGGCAAGGCGTACCTGCATCGGGACTCGCCGGCTTCCGGGATGCATGAGCAGCTGCTTGCCTGCGCCGTTACTGCACAGGACATGCTTTTGGAACAGGAGGACTGGCTGGTTCTCACTCGTGGCGTGGTTCCGGGCGCGGGGGAATGGACGCAACTCTATGCCGACGCGTCCCACACAGCGTATAGCGGGGATGGGTTGGATGGTCCTGTAACGGTGCAGTGGTTTGGCGATCCCGGCCCCCGCGAGATGGTGGACAGGCATCACCGACCCATGTCAGCGCTGTTCCAGAAGGCGCGTCTGTTTGTTACCGCCAACAACAAAGTCATTGCCTTGGATGGGTATAACGGTTTTCCCCTTTGGGAATTGGAGGCGCCGGACTCGCGGCGCATCGGCGCCATGAAAAACAGCGGGCACCAACTGCTTGCCGATGATCATTTGTATATTGTGCGAGAGGACGAGTGCTGGGTTGTGGATGTGGAAACGGGCGCACGGGAACGAGTTGTCAAGGCGCCGCAACCCAGCGATTCTCCGATGGACTGGGGCTATCTGAACAGCATCTCAGACGTGCTTATCGGCAGCGGGCAGGCCCAAGACGCATCCTTTGAGAAAATGAGCAAAGCAATGGTTAATATTCTGGAGGGAGATTATCGTCCCGTCATTATGAGCGAGTACCTTTTCGCCCTCGACCGCGCCACGGGAAAACAGAAATGGCTTTACCGCAATGGCCGCTTCCTGAACGCCATGATTGCCGCGTCGGAAGGACGGGTGTATTGTGTTGAGAGTAGGAATGCGGTTGCAATGGCAAATGA
>DSBB01000566.1 GCA_011046175.1 Candidatus Hydrogenedentota bacterium
CGGATGTGGTGGTGCTTGCGCCGGTGCCGCCGCTGGTGCGCCAAGCAGTGGGCCTTGCCGGCGCAAACGGCTTTGTGAATCTCTTCGCGGGGATTGCCACAGGCACTAAAGCGCCGGTTTCCATTGCTCAGATTTGTCGCGGCGTGAAGATGATTGGTTGCAGCGGGAGCCGCATCAGCGATCTCCGCGCCGTGCTGACGATGGTGGAAGCGAAACAACTTGAGAGCAATCGCAGTGTTGCGGCCATTGGCGGCCTGAACGCGGCGCATGAGGGCCTGAAAGCGGTCAAGGAAGCCAAATTTCCCGGCAAAACCGTCATTTACACTCAGATTACGGATTTTCCGCTGACACCACTCGACAGACTCGCCGAGGTGGACGCCGAGGTGGCGCTGAAGCTAAGCCCCGACGGCAGCTGGACCAACGAGGCGGAGGCAATGTTGTTGGAAAAATACCTCTAGCGCGGGCATTGCCCGCCACCCAGATTTGAATATGTTGTTCATGCTTCAGCGTACAACAGTAACGCGCAAGCCCCAAGTCATACACGCAACCTCGCACGCTGAAGCGTGAACAACATACAAGACTTCCTGTTGTTTATCGCGGTAGTTCGGAAACAAGGTACTAATCAACTGTTTTGAAGGAACGTATATCATGGGCATGTTGACAGGCAAGAAGGCAATCGTGACAGGGGGCGCGCAGGGGTTGGGCGCGGCGCTTGTGGAACATCTGGCGGAAGAGGGCTGCGACATCGTTATCTGGGATGTTAATCAGGAAGTGGCCGACAAGACCGCCGCCGACATCGCGGCACGCACGGGCAGAAACATTACTGCCGACGTAGTGGATGTTACCGACGCGGAACGGGTGCGCGTGGCGGTGGACATTGCCGTGGCGCGCATGGGGAAACTCGATATTATGGTTTGCAACGCGGGCATTCTTATTTCCGGCGATTCCATTGAAATGGACCCGGCAGCGTGGCGCAAGGTGATTGACGTTGATCTTACCGGTTATTTCTTCTGTGCGCGGGAAGCGGCCCGCGTGATGCTGCCGAACAAACAGGGCAGTATCATTCAGATAAACTCGAAGTCCGGCAAGAAGGGCAGCTTCAAGAATGCCGCATATGCTGCGGCGAAGTTCGGCGGCATCGGCCTCACACAGAGCCTTGCCCTCGAGTTTGCGGAACAGGGCGTTCGCGTCAATGCCGTGTGTCCGGGCAATCTGCTCAATTCGCCGTTGTGGGTGAACAGCCTGTTCAAGCAGTACGCTAAAAATCAGGGCATAACAGAAGCGGAAGTGCGTCAGAAGTACATTGATCAAGTGCCCATGAAACGCTCTTGCGAATACCGCGACGTGAGCAATGTGGTGGTGTTTCTCGCAAGCGAGGCGGCGGGCTATATGACCGGACAGGCCGTCAACGTTACCGGCGGCCAGGAAATGAGATGAGATGGCCGCGCATCCGGCTTAACCCGGATATTTCACCGGGTTTCGTCGTGAGCTCGCGAAGATTGCGTAAGGTGCTTTGCGCAGGCCGCCGGCTGACAGCATGTGGGGACACGTCGAAGTCGGCGGGCAAGCAAAGCGCCTGACATGGCGTTAGATTTTCGGGCGCAACAGAAATCCGGTGAAATATTCGGGTTAAAACAGGGGTGTGCCAAAGAATGCGAGGTAATGCACCGCAACCATCATCATTTTCATGGGCATATTAAGTATGCCGACCTGAAACACCAGAATAAAAAGGATAATCAGGCTGAAAGGTCCCAGGCTTTCAAATTTCTTTTGCGCTTCCGGCGACAGGAAGTATTCCAATACGTGATGTCCATCCAATGGCGGCAGGGGTATCAGGTTAAAGAGCATGAGTATGCTGTTAATCAACGCCAAAAAGAAAAACGCCTGGATAAACATCATGAGGGCCGGCGATTCGGGCAGTACGTTCAACATGGCCGCCAATGCGCGCAGAACAATAGCGGCCAAAAGGATCATCATTAAATTCGATCCGGGACCCGCCAACGCTATCCACACAGGTCCTTGCTTGCGATTTGTCAAGTTGCGCGGATTAAAAGGCACCGGCTTCGCCCAGCCGAAAAGCGGTATGTTGCTGAACATGGCAATAAGGGGCAACACCACGGTTCCCATAACATCAATATGTTTCACAGGGTTCAGTGTCATGCGCCCCATCAGCCGCGCCGTCGGATCGCCCCAGTAATTCGCCATGGCGGCATGTGACGCTTCGTGGACACTTAGCGAGAAGAGCAAACATAAATACTGCAGGATGATAACGCTTATATTAAAATCAGACACAAATGAGTCCTTATTGAGCAAAAACCGGAATATTGAAAATACACATGGGCAAAAACCCGAAAACCCTGAGGCACATTCTACACAAGGCCGCAAAGGCGTGTCAAAGCATGACACAACATAATGGCGGATCAGTCCGCGCGGCGTTTGGCGGCTTCCTTCACAAAGCGGGCAAACAGCGCTTTCATACGCCGGTCGTCGTTACTCATTTTCTCCGGATGAAACTGCACGCCCACAAGAAATATGTCTCCCGTTGATTCCATGGCTTCAATTATGCCGTCCTCCGAGCGCGCAGAAACACCAAATCCGGCGGCGAGACGTTCCACCGCCTGGTGGTGGATGGTGTTTACCACAATGCGTTCTGTTTGCAACACATCATGCAGGATGCTGCCGGGCGTAATGGTAATTGGATGTTGCGCGTCCGGATGAATGCGCGGCACATAGCGATGCTTTACCGTCACATCGCTGATATGCTGCGATGGTATATCCTGAATGAGGGAACCGCCATAATATACGTTCATGACCTGGTGGCCTCGGCATATCCCGAGCACGGGCAGGCGGTTGCGGCGCGCATGGTCGAGTACGCGGAATTCAAACTGATCCAGCGCCGCATCGGTATCTTCCAGTTTTGGGGCGCGCTCTTGACCATAGAAGACCGGGTCCACATCTATACCACCGGGCAGCAATACCCCATTAAGGTTTTCAAGTCGTTCATATATCACGGACGGCGGCTGGCTTTGCCCGAGGATAACCACATCGGCATCCTGTTCTTCGAGGGCGTCCCTGTAGGTTTTCCGTATATCGCGTCCTTCCCCTTCAAGTATCTGCAACGCCTCTGTGGAATAAATCAGCCCTATTTTCGGAACATCTGCAATCCCGACTCCTGAAAGCAGAAAGGTTGCCGCAATAATATAATGAACTACTAGTCTATGTCGCATTATCTGTTCTTTCTGTTGTAACTTATTCTGTGCTGAAGTATATCGAAACATGAGGTGACAATTCATTATGTATAGGCCTTATGGCGCCTAAAGTACTTATAAAACAACTTCTCTTTTGCAACTTGCCCGATTCTGGCCGGAAAGAATGAATAAACAACCCTTGGGTCTCGTCTAATTAGCCGACTAAAAGTTTAATGACTATGCAGGCGCGTTACCGGTAAGATTTGGGGCAAGTGCTGGAATGATGTATCATATCCGTTACGAAGGAAGTTGTAATGCTTGAAAACAAGACGGATAACGCCCCGGACGATATGGCGCTGGTGATGCGCGCGCGCGACGGCGACGGCGAAGCATTCGAGTCTCTCGTGCAGCGTTATCGCAATGAAGTGTATGCCTTGTGCTATTACTTTACGCGTAACCGTGAAGACGCCTGGGATTTGGCGCAGGAAGTGTTTGTCAAAGTATGGCGCGCTTTGGGACGGTTTCGCGGCGAAGCGGGCTTCAAGACATGGCTCATGCGCATAACGGCAAACCATTGCAAAGACCATTTGAAAAAACGACGCGTGGAGATTACCTCTTATGATGATGCGTTGCAGCCGCCCGACGCTGAAACGGGCGACACCCCCTCATCAGCGGCGGCGGCGGGAGAACTCGGCGCGGCAATTGATGCGGCAGTAAGCCAGTTGCCGCCCAAATTGCAGTTGACGTTTGTTCTGCGCGAATACAAGGGCCTTTCCTATCAGGAAATGGCGGAGGTCATGCAATGCAGTGTGGGCACGGTGATGAGCCGGCTGTTCAATGCCCGCAAGCGTTTGCAGGCCATGTTGACGGACGTTGCGGAACATCGGTAAGGAATCACGAATATGTTTATGCGGCGAAAACAGAAACAAATAGCGGCGTTGCTTGACGCCGAGCGGCAATACGCTCCGTCGGATGCGTCCGCGTTGGAAACGTCTGAACTTCAGGCGTACCGGGACGCTTTGCTGCGTCTTCGCGAAGGCGCGCAGGCGGCGGCGGCGCGTGCGCCCGAAATCAGCGATGGACAATTTGGGGCATTCATGACGGGCATTCGCGAGGGAATCGAAGCGCCCGCGCCGCGCCGCGCCGCCGGACTGTTGGCGACGGCATCCCTTGCCGCCGCCGCGCTTGTATTGGTGATGTCACTGCTTATTATCTTCTCGCGGCCCAACGAGCCCGTTCGGGCGACGGAAGTTGAATCGGCGCACACCGAATTGGATGGCGCGGCTGTGGATTGCTATGATACCACTGAAGGAACGACCACTGTTTGGGTAACCATGCCGGAGAATGATTTGTGGTAACTGCAAGCGGCATCTGTGTAATGGTTGTAATGATGATCAGCGGCGCGCCCGACGTTGCGCCGCTGTCACTGCAATACTGGGTGGTCGAGGGCAGCAGAGAAGGACGTGAAACACCCTTTTATGACGGCGACGCGCAACGTGTTCGCGACGCGTTGGAGGACCTCCGTTTTGACACCTTCCGCACCCTGAAACGCCAAACCATGCGTCTGCGACCGAACCAAGATTCCCGCATTCCCTTAAAAGATCGGTACACCCTTGTACTGCGTTTTGGCGGACGCGAACCCGACGGACGCGCCCGCGTCGCCGCCACCGTTGAACTCGCCGCCAAAGAACCCGACACGCCACCCAAAACAGTCGTGCAAACCAACCTTCTCCTTTCCAAAGAAAAAGCGCGCATAGGCGGCCTGCGCACTGAAACCGGCGAACTGATACTCATCTTCGCAACGTAGTCACACCGTTGTATCGCTTGATTTCGCGCCGGTACGGATGAAAAGAAGCGCGGCGCTTGGACGTACCCGTGCGCGCCATTTCGGTTTGCCCAATGTTGCCGTGGCTATTGGGGCAGTCTAATCTTGCGAGGCGGCACACATCCTTGGTGAAATTTTGGCGTAAGATGTTGTGGCACAGGATTCGAGACTGTCTGTTTTTGGCAAATCTGAAGCGGGTCCGAAGCCCGAGCCACAAACTAAAATGCGCTAATCCACCGCGCCGCCTTGTCCGTCTTGTGACCGCACATATTCAACCAGCATCTGTATATTTTCAAACGGCGTATGGGGCAGAAGACCGTGGCTGAGGTTGAAAATATGTCCCCGGCGCCGGCCCGCTTCAATGCAGCAATGCGCCGCCTCACGGATTTCCTCTTGCGTTCCCTCCGCAAGCAAGTGATTGTCCAGATTACCTTGCACCGGCGTCTGTTCGCCGATTTCGGCGCGCGCAGTCTTAATCGAGCAAAACGCGGGAAGAGACAAAATCGAAGCGCCTGCTTTGTGCAATACGGCGGGGGACAGCAACGCGTCGTCACGGCGCGCGAAGAATATGGCGGGCGTTCCCGTCGCACGAAGTTCGTCAAATATATACTGCTGATAGGGTAGCGCCCATTCACCGTATTCGTCAGGACTCAACCGGTTTGCCAATGACTCAAACAGCTGCACAACATTTGCGCCGCACATTATTTGATATTTTAGATATTGCGCGGTCATGGCGGCAAGCAATTCAAGCGTTTGTCGCGTTTTCCCCGGATGAGCCGTCATAAGCGCCCTTGTGTTGGGCAGATCAGCGGGAGGACTGCCATTTTCCGCAAGAAAGGAGAACAACGTAAACGGCGCGCCGGCAAAACCTATCAAAGGCAGGTCTTCCTGAACCGCATTACGCAACAACGCATAAATTCGCGCCACAAATGGCAGTTCGTCAGCCATGTCAAACAAATGCAACAATTCCAAATCCAAAACACTGTTAACAGGTGATTCCAACTGTGGTCCGGGACGAAACACAAAAGGCGTTCCCATTCCACTCAACGGCGTGAGAATGTCTTGAAATATAATAATGGCATCCACGCCCCACCGCGCCGGGAGCATGGATATTTCAGCGGCCATATCCGGCCTGCGAAAAACCGCCTCAAGAGGAAGGGGGCATTCTTCACGCAAGGCGCGATAGGCGGGATCACTGCGTCCGGCCTGACGCATCAGCCATATCGGAGGACGTTCTGTCGTCTCCCCGCGGGCGGCGCGCATGAACAGTGTGTTTTCAATTCCCATAGGCTAATCAAGTCTGTCTCGCTGTCTTGCAGTCCTGCGCCCGCTAATCTTCTTCAAGCGCAATCTCCTCACCGCCGATGTCAAGCGCTTCCGTAAAAGTATCGTCGTCTTCGTCGTCCACGGCGTCATCGTCGTCAATCAACACATCATCATCCACCTCGTCGTTTGTGGGCGCCACAACGACCTCCTCTTCCTCCTCCACATCGGCTTCCTCTTCCTCCTCATCATCCACATCCACATCGTCGGATTCGATGAATGTTCCATCCATTTCCGCGATATCCATGTCGGACACAACGGGTGGAACAATGGCCTTGCGCTTTTTACTTCGCTTGAGTACGGGTCTTTCGTCATGCTCGTCATCGCCGGAACCCGGCAACACCAGCGTTTCGCCCTCGCATTCTTCCGTAGGGCATTTGAAATCCAGCTTTTCAGCGCCCCAATCAACAAAACGGCGTCCGCACTTTGGACAGATATACTTGACAGCCACGGATATACCCTTTCTTTAACTTGGCTGACTGGCTACAACGCGCTTCCTAACGCGGGTGTTGCCCACAACCCAAGTAATACACACTGGCTTGACGTTTCCCGTCATTCCCGCGAAAGCGGGAATCCAATGACATAGTACATGAACCGGCGAAAGTTCGTGGATTCCCGCTTTCGCGGGAATGACGA
>DSBB01000538.1 GCA_011046175.1 Candidatus Hydrogenedentota bacterium
GCCCAGGGCGCGGCACAGTTCCGGCGGCTCGTCGCCGTGCAGTTGCAGCCGGTCAAAGATGCGGGCATATTCGCGCAGCGTTTCCAGCGGTTCGTTCACCGCCACCGCCACGGACACCACATACGCGGGCAATTGCGCAATAATGGCCGCCGCCGCGTCCGGATCAATGAAACGGTTGCGCTTTTTTGCTTCCGGCGCGAGCACGAAACCCAGCGCGTCTGCGCCCGCGTCACAGGCGGCCAGCGCGTCCTCAATGCAGGTGATGCCGCATATTTTAATCTTCGTCATCATGTAGCAATGCTTCCAATTGAGCGCGAATGTCGTTGCTGGTCAGCAGCGACTCGCCGATAAGCAGCGCGTCCACGCCGCCATTCTCGAGCATCTTCACTTCGCGCCGCGTTTTGATGCCGCTTTCGCTCACCAGCGTATTGCCGCCCGGCACCAGCTTCTTCAGGCGCAGCGTGGTGTTTACATCCACTTGAAGCGTGTCCAGATCGCGGTTGTTGATGCCGATAATGGACGCGCCCACGTCCAGCGCGCGTTTGATTTCCGTCTCGTTATGCGTTTCCACCAGCGCCGCCATGCCCAGCGCGGTCGCCTCGCGGAGAAACGATTTCAACTCGTCGTCGGTGAGGATGCGCACAATCAACAGGATCGCGTCCGCACCCGCCAAACGCGCCTCGTAAATCTGATACGGGTCAATGATAAACTCCTTGCACAGACAAGGCAACTTCGTATGATTGCTTACCTTCGTGATGTCTTCCAGCGACCCGCCGAAATATTTATTGTCCGCCAGAATTGAAATGGCGCGCGCGCCCGCCTGCTCGTACAATGCCGCCAGTTTAACCGCGTCCACATCGGGCAGAATATCGCCCCGCGAAGGGGAACGCCGCTTGATCTCGGCAATGATGCTGATTCCTTCGCGCCGCAACGCCGTCCGGAAATCCTTGATGCGCATGGGCTTCTGCAACCGGTCTTCAATCACCCGCAACGGCATGCGCGTTTTGCGTGCCGCCACTTCCTTGCGTTTATGTTGCACAATTTCGTCAAGAATCATATTCACAATACCACCACTGTTTTTTTATTGAACACAAAGACACAAAGCTGCCAAGACAATTCAATTCTTTGTGGCTCCGTGACTCCGTGTGCTATTCATCTTTTATTCCTTGCGTAAATGCGACAAGCGCTTTAAGTTTTTGCAACGCCGCCCCGGAGTCAACCGCCTCCGCTGCGCGGGCAATTCCTTCCTTCAGATCGGCGGCCATGCCGCAGGCAACAAGGGCCGGAGCGGCGTTAAGCAACACTACGTCCCGCCGCGGGCCTTTTTCGCCTTCAAGTACGGCCCGCAACAAAGCCGCGTTCTTTTCCGCGTCCCCGCCGAGCAATTCGCCCGTCGCCGCGAGCGGTAATCCCAGTGCTTCGGGGTGCGTTTCGTATTCGGTGACCTCGCCGTTGCGCGCTTCACATACCAGCGACGGCCCCGCAAGGGTCAATTCATCCAAGCCGTCCATGCCCGCCACCACAAAGGCGTGTTTGGCGCCCAGCGCCAGCAGCGCTTTCGCCATGGTCGGCGCAAGCTGACGGTTGAACACGCCCACCACCTGCCGGTCCGCCCCGGCGGGATTGGTCAGCGGGCCGAGAATATTAAACACCGTCCGCACCCGCAGGTCCATTCTCACCGGCCCCACATGTTTCATGGCGCTGTGCAATGTGCGGGCGAACAAAAATCCGATGCCGGTCTCATCCACGGATCTCCCGGTCTGTTCCGCGTCAAGATTGATATTCACGCCCAACGCCTCGAGCACATCGGCGCTGCCGCACTTGCTCGATGCGGCGCGGTTGCCGTGCTTCGCCACATACGCGCCCGCGCCCGCCACCACGAACGCCGCGGTGGTCGAGATATTGAAAGTGCCGCATCCATCACCGCCCGTGCCGCAGGTGTCCACCAAGGGACGCCCCGCCACGGGAACAAGCGTCGCAAATTCGCGCATAATCTCGGCAAAGCCGGTGATTTCCTCGGCGGTCTCGCCTTTCATGCGCAGGCCGATGAGCAATGCCGCCGTCTGGGCGGAGGTAATTTCGCCCGACATAAGCAGATGCATGGCCCGCGCCGCCTGTTCGCGGGTGAGGTGCGCGCCGTCGCACAACAACGTAATGATTTCATGAATGGTCAGGGTGCCGGTCATATCCATTCGCTCCAATCTGAAATTCTCGTACTATGGTTTTGCCTGCCCAAGAGCCGTTGAACGCTGTCGCGTTAAGAATGAAACATATAATACTGAAAATGGCGGGTGTACTCAACGTAAGCGGATTTATGCCGGCTGATGAACGCCAAAATCAACGTAAATTTGATTCATATCAAGAGTATGCGCTAGAATCTCTTTCCATCTTTGCGGCGCCGTAAACAGATATGCGCATACTGGGGCATTCTTTGCGTTAATTCCATGGACGGGTAGCTCAGTCGGTAGAGCATCGGACTTTTAATCCGGTGGCCGTGGGTTCGAGTCCCACCCCGTTCACCATTTTTATTTGAATAATTTGACAGGGTGGGGTTTCTAAGTGGCGCCGGGCGCTGTTGTAATATTTTCCGGCACGAAGACGCTTTCGCCTGCCGTCCATTTTGGTTCCTGATATAAACGGCAGTATGAACAACCGCGACAATTGCTTGCAGAAGCACAGAGCCGAAAGTAATCCGGACGCGCGGCGGACGCGGCGCTACAATGTATGCGGACAAGGAGGATATTTGGTTTGTCAAGACGACATGAGATATTATGTTTTGCAATGAGGTTGATTGAAAATCAGCGGGATATAACAGATAATGTCAAAGGAAGCGTTCCAGCAACAGTTTGACGAGGCAAAACGTTTGTATCTTGAAAAACGTTATGAGGAAGCCTTATCGAGTCTGACTGAAATTGACGGGAAATATCCTGATGTTTTTAATATTCAGTTTCCCATGCTGCAATGTCTGCAGCATTTGGGGCGGATTGACGAAGCGACACAATTGCACAGCCGCCTGAGTGAGAAATTTACGGATGAAAAACATCAGGCAAAATTGCTTAAGATTGCGCGCAAGTTAGGCGCCGCTGAAAACAGCAAGGACGAGTCCGGCACAGAGAAGATGGAAAAGTGTGAGGGCGATGAATCCGATTCATCGCAAACGCCGCCGGAAACGCAACAGGAACAGCCGCCCGCGAAAGGCGCGTCCGCTTTTGCGCGCTTGCCCAGACCGTTGCGCGCGCTGCTACTTTCTGCCGAGATCATCATTATCCTTGGCGTGGTGTGTGCCGGCATACTCTTTTTAATCAGCAAATTGGATGAAGCGCCGGAATTTTATGCGGATATGGTGATAGAATTTGATGACGCGCGGTTCGACGGGAGAGTTTACTTCAAAAGCCCGAAATATAACCGCACGGAAATCATGGAAGAGATGTTTATCGCGAAGGACGGCCATGTGCTTCGGCTCCTGCCGGAAGAAGCGGAGTATTATAAGGTCAGCACGGCGGACATGATGCGTCACAATCCGCTGGTCGGAGCGTCCAATATCAATGAGTGGGTGCGTCAGAAAGAAGCTGTTAAAATCGGCCGTGAAACGGTTGAGGGCTATGTCTGCGACGTTTACGAGGCGCGGCAGAGCGAAGACCCGGACGCGCCTGTCCTTACCACAAAACTGTGGTACGCTCTAAAGCTTAAGTTCCCCATCAAGAGTGAAATGGCCATTGTGGGACAAAAAGGGAAGTTGACGGTATCAGTCAAAAACATAGAGACAGGCCCGTTGCCGGAGACTCTGTTCAATGTTCCCACCACGTATGCGGAAATCACCGGCAAACGCGCCAAGCGCAAAACGCCGGAAGAGATGAGCCATTTGCCAAGTAATGATCCTCTTCTTGAGGCGCTTAACCGGCAAATTCTACAGGACAACATAAATTCCAAAGAGTAAAAGCCGTTGCGATTGCCCCAGACGAATTAACGGAATACGGAAGATGTCAAACGAAAAGTCCCAGCAGCAGTTTGCGGAAGCCAAAAAGTTGTATGCCGGGGGGCGTTATGAAGAGGCATTGACACGGCTCGCCGCGCTTAGTGAATTACATCCGGGCGTTTTTAACATCCAATTTCCCATGCTGCAATGCCTGCAACGATTGGGGCGGGTCGCCGAGGCGCGGTCGTTGCACGACCAAATTCGGGGGATGTATACGGAGGAAAGTCAGCAGGCCAAGCTCCGCAATATCGAGGGATGGATTGTCACGGAGGAAAACAAGGCAGGCGCGGGAGACGGTCTGCCGGTTGTTCAGTTTGATATTCTTGATGACATTTTTGAGAAACCCAAACCGAAAAAGACCGTCCCACCCCCGAAAAAAAGCGCCTTGCTGCCTTTTGCCCTTCAAAAGAAACATATAATTGCGGCGGCAGTGGTTTTCGCATTACTGGCAGGCGGATATTTCGGTTACAACGCCGTTATCCGTTTTATATTCGCTCCCCCTGAATTTACCGCGGATATGGCCTTAAAACTTCCTTACGACACTTTTAACGGCAAAATTCATTTCAGGAACACCAAACTGTTGCGCACTGAAATAATGGGCAAGATATTTCTGACAAAAGGCGGGCAAAGTTACGCGCTGTTTCCTGATTCCCAAAAGTATGCCGTGCTTCGCCAATCAAATTCGGGGCCAAGCCTCTTTGACGGTTTCAAAGACATGAAACTCAGCAACCTGAAGAAAGCAGGCCGGGAAACGCTGCATGGATACGATTGCACCGTGTATGAAGTGACGGCGGACGGGAAAGCGGGGGGGCCGAAATTAACATCGAGGGTGTGGTATGCCAAAGAGATTCGACTGCCCATCCAGATGGAAAACAGCATGCCGCCGCCGATGGGCAAAATAGTCATATCGCTTCAAAACATCAAGATTGGCCCTGTGAATGATTCGTTGTTTGAAATCCCGGGCAACTACGCCATATCGCCTGATTCGCCGACCATGATGGAGTTGATAATGGACATCCCATCTCCGGCGGCGCCGGCGGCGCCGCTGGCGATTCCTTCTCCCGCGTTGCCGCCACCCGGCAACGGTGTGCCCGACAACGCGCAGAAAATGTCCAATCCGGATGTGCAAAACATCTTGAAACAACTCAAGCAGCAACAAGGCGAAAGGGGCGCGGCGGCGTATTAAAGGGGGCGTTTCTCCCGCAACGCCTTGAGAAAGCCCTCCATTGTGTCCAATCGGATCAGGTTAATTCCTATTAACGCAAGGCCGTCTTTTGCCGGCGCGAGATTGCGCGAGAATGCGGACTGTTGTTCCAGCCCCACAAACTTCAAGGTCTGCGTTCCTTTTTTGAAATCATAGGTATCCAAGGCCACCCACTGCGGGTCCATTCCCACCACGCCGAAATCCACGGGCGGCCCCGCCTTTTTCTCATTCATGTACGGTTGATACACCCCTGAAAAAAGGGAAAACATAAAGATGCCGTCCACACGATAACGCCCGTCTTCAGGAATGTCAAAATCAAATTCGATTTGCCCTGGCGACTCTGTAGGCAAATAAGATACCATCAACTCATCAGGAATCACCAGTAAGGGCGGATCGGCGCGAAATTCCATTTCCGACGCCATAATGAGGGTATGGGGAATCACGCGCTCTTCCCATGGTGGAAAAGATTCTTCAGAGGATGTTGGAGGATATTGGTACCAGAATGCCACGGAACTGACCCAGTCGCAGCGTTCAATGAAGCCGCCCACCTCAAAACTCGTGATTGGCGCCTGATCATCAAAAATGCTTCCTTTATGCTCTATCTCCAGATGCAATGATTTGTCAAAATGTATTGGGTCCTGAATATGCCAACGATAAGCGGAAACGCGGTCGCCCGTAAGAACCCCCTCATATAATGTTACGCCATGAAAGGGCGCGCTAAACTCCCTGAATCCCCAAGCGTCATTAAAATAGTCCTCCGTGCCCGTGCCGCGCAACTGCGGTTCTTTGGCCCCGTCAATGTAGAAGAAATCATCCCCCTCACCAAACCAACCGGTCTCCATCTGAAAATTCGACAAAACCGTTCCGACATAATGGCCGCGCCCCTTGGTATCCAGGATAGTATAATTGCCGGGTGTTGCAGGCGTTTCCTGTCTGTATCTGGCGTGAAAATAAAGGGTATCATCAGGCAGTGCGTCCACTTTTTCCCAGTTGATATAGTAATAAAAGGAGTCTACGTCAACTTCCGGATTATCATTCGCAACCATGATTTTCACGGAATCTTTGAAGGGCATCTGCCAGTAACATACGCGGGAACGCCCTCGCGAGGATACGGTCACCGGCGCAGAGGTAAAGTCTTTGTGCATTCCGTGTCCCACCCCGAAGAAATCGCCCAAGGGGGCCTCCACGCTCGGCTTTTCAGCGCCGTCGTAATAAACCCTCAATACCAGGGAACGGGAATAGAAAATATCATGGGAACCCACCGTATTCCAGAAATGGGTGATGACGCCCGGCCCCTGCTCTTCCATCAGGGTCAATGCGCCACCCGCTGGAATTGAACGGGCGTCGCCATTTCGGGTGATATCCTCATGAGAACTGCTGCTCCGACGGGACTCACCGGATTGCCGTCGGGTAAGATCACTTAAACTGACCGCCTGCGAATAGGCTGAAGTTAAACCGACCAGCAGGCCAATACCCATGTGCGTCACAAATCTCCCAATCTGTGTTTTCATAGCAACATCCTTTCAAAGCAAGCACTATGCCGGCTTATTTTCCGACAGACACAAGGAAAAAGCGTCTTTATAAAAGGGACTCCAGTTCATCCACAAGGGCTTTGAATGTATTCATGGCTTCGGATACGGGCTCAGGCGTGGCAAGATCAATACCGGCACGTTTCAGCGTATCCAAGGGATATTGCGAGCCGCCTGCCGACAAAAATTCCAGGTATTTGTCCCGCTGTTTGACGCCACCGGCCACAATTCGTTTGGCTATGGCTATCGCA